>DASXPV010000103.1:0-1549 GCA_036493355.1 Rhabdochlamydiaceae bacterium | reverse complement strand
TTCTCTCACTGACACATTTTTTAAGAGCAAAAAGCCTTCTCAAAGGGAAAAAAGGGGTTTCATCGTTTCTCAAAATCGGAGAGAAAAAAGCCATTGACCAGGTTTTCCTCGAAAAAGCAAGCAGCTTTTCAGTATTCCATTGTTTCCAGATCTTCTGGCTCTTCGCTCAATATCTAAGAGATAGAGTCTCCCTATACGAAAGATGTTTTTGTCCCTTCGGTCATGGCGGTCATAGCGATCTCTTCTTCCATGACGAATACAGGATGCTGCTAAATGCGCGAGCCACCACAGCAGTAAAAACAGGACGAAAAGCATATGATCCACCCGATCTAATCGTCGCACATGGCTCTCTTCCCAATTCCACCCTCGGCTTTTCATATCCTCAAACGTTGATTCTACCTTCCAACGTTTCTTGTATTCGAGAATGCGTTCTCGACAGGCAGGACGATCAGAAATCACCAACAAGGCTTCTTCCTCGCCTTGTTTCCAGTATCCGCTGAGATTCGTTTCAATGTGATCTTCTTGCCATAAACGAATGCATCCATGAAACCGCTTTCCTGGTGTGTTCACGAGCTCGGAAACGGGACTGGTTGGAAGCAGTCGCCCCTGCTTTGACCACCGTTCACACGTATGATTTCCACAAATACGGAAAAGATAATGCAATCCATACTGTTTACAGAATTCTACCATCGGAAAGCATCCAAAGGCGCTATCTCCTATCAACGTACAATCTGTCTTTTCCAGATACGGATGTAAACGCTTGTACAGTTCTTCAATAATGCTCCATAAGCCTTGATCCCACTTCGTTTGCCCTGGCATCACCTTCCATACTAACGGCAAAACACGAGAATGGTGTAGTATCCCGATATACACCACTTGCGCATGCTCTTCATAGGGCGTCAGGTCAATGACCAACTGAAGTGGCTTCTTTTGAAAGAAGGGAAGCACCGTTTCGAGCAATGCCTTCCATACCTCTTCTGTCTCTATTTTCTTGTTGCTCAGAAACCGTTGCAAACGTCGCTCAATACTTGGTGCTTTTGCATCACTTTCCTCTAACAATGCTTCTGCCACCTTCGGAAGCACAATACTTTCTGCTCGTATTGCTCCAATCACAAATAAAGATAATGTTTTACTCTGATGTCCATGCAATCTCTGAAAAAATTCCTTGACATGCTCGTGTAATGTCGTGCATAATGGGGTGAAGGTATTCATACGAAGATCGTTCTCCTCAAGCTTTTTCTTTCACTTTTTAGGACGATCTCCTTCTTCTTTTCTTTCCATTTCTCCTTCTCATGGGCTAGCCAAAGCCCCTTGTTTCTCTCGTTTCCTCACCCGCTTTTCTGCCTTTTCTCCTCTATCACCTTTCATATATACTCAAAAATGTGTCAGTGAGAGAAGGCCTACCGAGGACTGCAGCAGTGTGCTGTACATATTCTGCAACAATGGTGTTGGACCTGGGCATTGAGCAATGAGCGATCTCTTCGGTCGCGTGCAGCAGAGGCCTCTGCTTGGCTCCCGTCTGGAAGGGAACAGGAAAATGCCTATGCTA
>DASXPV010000102.1:0-18768 GCA_036493355.1 Rhabdochlamydiaceae bacterium | reverse complement strand
ATATGCAAGGAGGCTGCGAAAATTTTTTGTCTGGAGCGAGCGACCATTGTACGAGTACAAGGCGCGAGCGAAGACGAAAAATTTTCTGCAAAGCCGACGCGGGAGATTTTCTCAATATTGTTTTAAATTACTATATAACTACTAAAATTTTACTTCACCAAAATCAGCTATTTGCATGTGGTCGGAGAAAGAGAGAGCGTAGACTTCTTTGGCAAAGCCTGCGCGTAGGGCCTCTCCCGCTGCGCGAAGCAAGGCATCGTCGAGGTGCAAGGAGATGAGCAAAATGCGCTTGTCGCAGATCTCTTGCTTTTTTCTCAAAACAAATGCGGGCTTAAATACGGCGCGCTCGCGAAAGCCGCGCCAATCGAAGCCTGCGCTAAGCGGAGCACATAAGGGAATGTGCAAGGCGCGGCTTAGCGCTTTGGCCAAGGCATAAGACACGGCGCCGCCTTTTTTGCAGCGCGCCCAAAAAGAGCAGGGCAGCGCCGCCACGTAATCGGGCGGGGGCCAGTGGAGGGTTGTCCATTGCAAAGCCATCAGAGAGGCCGCAGCGGGAATGTATTGCTCTTGGCCCATTTCCAAGCTGGTTGTCAGTGTATAGGCAGGGCCAAACGCTGCGCACGCCGCGGCCTGCTTTTTGATGACGACAGGGCGCTCGATGCAGCGCGCGCAGGGAGAGGGATCTTCCGCAAAACAGCAAGGACATCTTTCGGAGGTCTCGATTAAGGAAAGCAATTCGAGGCAGCTGGTGCAAAAAAGAGTGCGGTTCTTCTCTAGCGTCGCATCGCAGTGCAGGCAGAGAGGCGGATAGAGAATGTCGAGAAGGACTCTCACTATCTTGCCAGTTGTAAGCCGTAGCGAGGATTTTCTAACGACCCGCGGATGGTGAGAAGGAAGGGCTCTGTGAGTTTAAGCGTTACTTCTTGCCTCATCTTTAAATCGATATGCATCTTGCCATCAAGGTCAATATAAGAGAGGCGTTTGCCGGGGGCTAAATAAAATTCCGCGCGCTTACCATCGCTAAAGGCATCTTTCAAACTGACGAGATACATTTTATCGCCTCTGAGATCGATTTCTATTTCTCCTTGCACGGGTGTCAAAAGGCCCGGATCGAGTCCAAAATTCTTTATCAATTCCAAAGGGGCATCCCAAAGCGTGGACTCTTTCTTGAAAGAATTGGTGAAGGTTAGCCGACCCTGACCTTCCAGTGATTCCTTCTGGCCAAGATAAGCGTGAATGCCGGTCAAGGTGAAATTGCGCAGTAAAAAAGGTTTCGCAGCAGATTGTGTAAGATCGCATTTACGCATGGAAGAGGGAAGCCACTCGCGAATGGAAATCAGCGGAATCGAGAGTTCCCATCGCTCTTCTTTCTTATCGATGCCAATCTTTTTGACCTGGATGGAGCCGGCATCATCTTCGATCTGAACATTGGTTAGAAGAATGCTCGCAGGGTGGATGTCTACGCCGGCGCGCAGGCGCTTAAAGCGATAATCCAACAGCTCCCATTCTTCTCCTTTAATTTCGCCCGTAATTTGAAAGCCGCGCCGCGCATCGCGCCACAGAACGCAATCTCCCTGCCAGCTATACCCCTTTCCTATTTTATAGGGGGCAATCTTCTCCTTTAAAGCGCTGGGGAAAAAGGGAATGAGCTGCGAAGCGTCGATGGATACATGTCCCGTAAGAACATCTGCTGCCGGATAGCGCCTTCCATCGCCTTTTTCCAGCGAACAATTTAATCCCGCGCACTGTCCATGCACTTTTTCCCACTGCAGTTGGTCTTCGCTTAATTTAAAATGTAAACGGATGCCATCCAAGCGCGGGTTATCTGTGATGCGGATGATGCCCTGCGCATTCTTAGTCAAAGAGACGTTGAGAGCTCCCCACAAGGCACTCTCCCCCACCTGTGTCTTGGCCTGCAAAGTAAATACTCCGCGCTGGCAATGGATGCCTATCTGCTGTAGGGAAAGAGAATGTCCCTTGAAACCATATTTGCCGTCTTTCATCGCCATGTGGCAGGTTAACCCTTCTTGCCCGTAATGGAATTCTCCTGACGCCTCCACTTTTCCCTCACAAGCGACGTCGCGAATCAAAGCGGGGACGACTTTTACATCCGCCCAGTAGCGCAGCATCTGCGGAGAAAGAGTCAGCTGGCATTGCGATCCCTTGTATTCTTTGCGGTCGACTTGCAGATCCAGTTTGCCCAAAGAAAGAACGCCCACCACGCTTCCTTCTTTAGCATTTTTTAAGTAGAGTCCGAGATCTTCCAGGCAATAGCTATTTGGGGAAGGGCAGGAGATTTTAAAAGGTTTGTTATTCCAAGCCGTAAGAGAAACAGGGCCGGCAAACGAAAGGGTGCAAATGCCCTCGCCTTGGAATTGCCAAGGCGCGGACAGAGGACCTTTGAGAGAGCCGTGCGCGGCAAACTGACCCGGAAGAGGGGAAATCGGCAAGGCGGAAAAATCCCCGCGCAGGGCATCCAAAGTAACAGAGTACTCGCGCGTATGAAAATCTAATACCCCTGCCGCTTGAATCTGGATTCCCCGCCATACTCCTTCCCAATCGCTAATCTTCAACGCGCTTTTTTCTAATTGGCAGCGTGCGCGAAAACTAAGCGCATCCGTGCGGCACTCTTCAATAGTAAACCCCTCCCAAGCGGCTTCTGTTTTTACTTTGAGGCGGGTAATGGGAATCGGCGCATTAAAAAAGCGCAATTCTTGAGGATCAAAAGAGATTTCCCATTCCCCATTGCCTGCTTGCAACGCCTTGGCTTTTAAAGAAAGCACTCGCTTCTTATCGTTTTCTAGATCGCATTCCAAAGATAATAGCTTTTGTCCTGCCCATTCCCAACTGCCTTGCGGCACGCAGAGCTTGAGGAGACCAAGATCGGGAATGACCCCTTCAGCTACGACCTTCTTCACGTGCAGCCTTTTGGCTGCGTTATCTAAGCAGAGTTCTCCCATTTTTCCTTGTAGAGCAATGCCTTCACTAACAGCGGAAAAAGAAGGGATTTCCAAGGTGTTCCCGTCTAAGAGGATTTTTGTTGTAAGAGAGTGCAAGCTCCACTTTCCAGCCGCCACTTGCGCCTCTTGCAAGGAAATTTCCCCTTTTAATTTTTTTTCCTTAAAAGAATAGATCAATTCAACGCCTTCCTCGCCAAAGGAGGGAAACGCAAGAGTTCCCCAAGGGTAATCCAGCCGGCACTGCGTTCCTTGTGCCGCGATAACTAGGTAAGAGGGGTCGAAATTCCCAGTGAGGCTCAGCTTTCCCTTCAAAGGAAGAGAAAGAGGAAGAGCCTGCAAAAAAGAAGAATAAGTGCCCTCAGTGAGATCTTCGGCTTCAAACCAGCCTTCGCTAAAAATTGTCTCCTGCTTTTTGCGATCAAAATGCGCTCCGATGCTCAGCTTCTCTTCCCCAAAGAGCAAATCCGCTTCAATAGTAATGTCTTTGGGCTCCTGCTTGAGAGTAGTATGGGCATGTATAGGAAAAGGAAGATCCTTGCCTTTTTTCCACTGCTCTTGCCAGACCTCGGGTAAAAGCAGAGAAAGAAAATGCACATGTTCCCAAAGAAGATCCGCGCAGTTACATTCCACGGCATATTTTCCCGTCTCGAAGCGGCACACGCTAGCATCCAAATGCATGCTGCTCTCGGGCACATTTCCCAAAGCGGCGTGCAGATCGAGAATAAAAGCATCATCATCATGGTATTCCCCTGTTCCTAGCAGCGCAAAGGGAAAAGAAATTCCGGAGCTTTCGCAGACACCGTGCACGGCAATCTCCGGGGCCCTCGCCGCTTCTCTAGATATCTCGGCTTTATCTATAGATACCTGATAAGGAAAAAGAGGGGAGATCGAGCAGTAGCCCTCTTCTAAGAGCACGTGCGCTTTTTCTAACTGCCACTTTCCCAATAAAGCGAGATCTCCCCTGCAATGATTTGCCCGCACGCTAATTGTTTCAGTGGTGCTTGTGAGATTCAACCCGTGCGCCTCCCATTGGCAGCACAGCTCCATCGGCGTCCCCTTCTCTGTAAGGCACATGTCTCCGATTACCTCAATTGTCCCCTCCAAGTTCTGCCACTCCTGATTCAATACCGGAATCCACTTGCAGGCCAGGGGGATCAGCCGTGAGAGATTCTCCTCCTTTAAGCTAAAGTGCATGTTTAAGCCCGCATCTTTTTCCCGTAGCTCGAGAAAAAACAACGGTGCGCTTTCTTTGTCGGGCTCATAGGAGAGGGCCATCTTTCCTAAGCCATCTGCGCTTTCAGGCGGCAAAAAGCTAAAGTAAAGAGGAGGATGAGAATCATTCAGCTGCAATACGCCCTCAGAAATCTCCCAAGAAAGATCGACAAAGCGCAAGTGCCGCACAAAAAACAGAGGGATCCCCTCTCTCTCTGAAGAGAGGTTGGGTTTGAGATAGGCTTGCGGATGCAGAATCTGACAGTGCGCTTTCCACGAAAGAAAGGAGCCGCTTAATGAAATGCGCACCTGATCCATGACAATGTGCACACTCTTATCAGCAAAAGCGACTTGATCCATGCGAATGCAATCGCCTTCCCATTCCATGTTCTCATAGGTCAGCGTAGTCTCCTTGCCGCCTATGGAAAATACTATGGCGATTTTAAAAAAGGCGAGCATCAGCGCTTTGCGAAAAAGCACAGCGAGGATGCATAGGGAAAAAAGAGCGATCCACTTCTTCATCTTTTTATCGGGCGATCTTGAGATACTGTTCGCGCGTTAAAAGTCCTTCTAGTTCTTTAGGCTGGGCAAGCTTAATTTTAAAGAGCCACCCTTCCTGTTCGGCAGACTTGTTAATATGATGAATAAAATCTAATAACTTCTGATTGATTTCAATGATTTCTCCGGAAACGGGAGAATAAATGTCCGCTGCCGCTTTCGTCGATTCTAAAACAGCTATCTCCTGTCCAGCTTTGACTTGCTTTCCCACGGCAGGCAGTTCCACATACACAATCTCTCCCAGCTCGCGCTGCGCGACATCCGTAATCCCCACAATTCCGATGTCATTTTCTATTTTGATCCATTCATGCGAATCGGTAAATTTCATGGGGGCCTCCTATTTTTTCAATGTCAAACTCGCCCACAAACGCGGGGACTGCTCTAAGGAAAAATGCTGCGAAGAAACAGCAAAATGCTGCGGCGCACCTCCGCGACGATGGATGCGATAAGTAAAACCCATTTTCTCACAGCTTTGCGGATCATATCCATGCAAACAGTGCGCAGGAATGACCACACGCAGGGAATAGGAATGCTCCCCGGGCACTGTCTGGGCGACAAGATCCTTGGGATCGCAGAGAGGATGCGCGTCTTCTGTACGGAAATGTGTCATCTCCTGCGCCCCAATCCCCTGAACAGATTCGGGCAAAATTAAAAAATGATGGCAAAAGCGCGTGGCAAATCCAGCAGACTTGAGATCGCGCGTGTCAAAGAAAAGCTCCAGCGCATCGCCTTTGGAAAACAGCGGGAACAGCACCTCTTCTAAAGGCTTTTCCACAAAGGCCTCCACGCAGATAGCCTCTTCATTCCAAGCAATGGCGATCTGAGCAAATCTCTCTTCTCCGAGCATTTCAGAAGTATTGGGAAGTAAAAAAGAGAATCGCATCGCCCGCGAAGAGGGAAAGCTTTTGGCATAGCGGATAGATCCACAGATACTAAAAAACTCCAAAGGCAAAATCGCAGGAAGCTGCTCAAAAAGCTCAATGCTCATCTACCTCTCCCTTTAAAGATTGAGAAATATCGATAGCTTTTTTCTCCGCGATTTGTGCGAGCAGCTCTTTCATAAATTGCTTGCGTGCGTCGAGTGCGAGAATCTCATGCCCCTGCTTGATGGCATCGGCGGGCAGCTCTTCTGTTAGATCTTTGGTAAGGACTTTATAAAAGGCAAGCGCGCCACCAGCGCCTATGTTGGTCTTCGACCATTGCTCGGGCTCAAGCGCAAACATCTCCTCTTTAGAAAGAGACAGCCCATCGCTGCGCTTGACAATTCTCTCCGTCTGACACAGCCGCCACTGATCGGCGATTGCTTCAAAAGCGCTCTCCTCACCAGTCTTTATCCAACGCGGATCCACTTGGCCGCTTTGGGTGCCGCGTCTGATCTCTTCCACATAAGAGAGAAAACGGTTTTGGGAATAAAAAAGCAACGGCAACTCTCCGGGATTTCCTGGAAGCGTCCCGATATATTTTTTATACGACTCTTCGATCGCTTTTAATAAATCGCCAAAGAGATAGCGCCCCACCTGGTCTTTAACCTCTTTAAGAGGCTTCCAACCTCCCTTGTCGAGTTGGAAAAAACCGGGATGCTTTTTTCTGATTTCAGGATACGCCTCTTCAAGCCGCTGATTCAATAATAGATCTAAAGTGCCGTCATCCCTTACCTCAGCAAAAGCCATGACGCGTTTGGCCGCATCGCGCTGCAAGACTTTGATGCGATAGTAGTGTTCTCTGTCGTCAGTAAAAAAGTAAAGGGGATCATCGGCTGCAAGCGGCGCGCCCTCTTCTGAAATAGGCGCTTTATCGAGAAGCGCAAGCAGCGCGGCGCGATTCTTCACGGCAAAAGGAAAAGAGCCTCCTAACACGCGCATGCTGATCTTTTCCTTTTGCGCCTCCGCCGTGATTAGCGCTGCTTTAAGTCTATCCGGCATTGCGTCGAGCATGTGCAAGCGCGCTGCGTTGTCTACGGCAAGCCTGCGTTTGGCATCTAAGGCATCAAGGACTTTCAAGCGCTCTGCCCGATCGCGCGCAGCACTTTCCTTCAACTCGCTAAATTCTCGGGCCAAAATATCCCAATTTGCATCCGCCGCTTCCCACTCCCATGTCTCTTTTAAACTGATCTGCCCGGCAAGCGCGCTCTTTTTAATCTCGGCGTATTCCACTTCGCTCTCGCGCTGGAGCAGCTCGGGAAACAGTTTTTCGATCTGCTCTAGCCCAGCCGCTTCGCCAGGCAAAAGAAGTGCGGAGCGCGCGGATACTGCAGTAGGGCTGATGCCTTCCAAATAGATTTGAAACTTCAAAAGGGATTGAAAATCGCGCAGCTGCAAAGCCGCGGGGATTTCGTAGAGAGCGATTTTCACAGACTCTTTGCTGAACTTTTGAAAATGCTGATACGAGAGAGGATCGAGAAGGACGCTTCCTCCTACATCGGCAAATAGACGGCGGAACAGCATGATCTTGCGCCAAGCATCCAACGTCATTTTTTCATCCAAGCCCAACTGCTGCGTCTTCCTTTGAAAATAGTGAAGCACTTCCTGTCCGCTAAACGTCGCATTGTTGCGCGCAAGCTGCTTATATCCCGAGTAAATATTTTGGAAGAGATCTGTGCGGATCTCTTCTATTTTCACACTATACCCGCGCTGCTCGGCAAGTGCTGCCGCGTTGGCAATAAATTGCGCATTGAGTTCGACAAAGAGAGGGCCGAACCACTCTTCCAGCGTCGTAAAACCAAATAGCGCGAGGTTCGCCTGAGGCAGCCGGGGATCTTGCGGAAGACCAAATTGCTGCTGCTGAAAGAGTAGAATCTGCTTGAGCATCTCGGGAGGAAGATGCGCCTGATCCAGATAGAGCTGGAAGAGCAGCGCCAAGGTTTCTGCCGAGCACTCTCCGCCTGATTTTTTGAGTTCATCCAAGTGCTGCACCAAAACAGGAGCAAAGCGCTGCCATACCGCCATCGCGTTCACATGAGGGGCGTGCGGGTGTACGTAGTGTCGATAGCTTTGTATCTTTTTCAAGCGCGCTTCGAGATCCTCTTTTAGCTGCGGGAAATACGCGTGGGCCATCTGCATGCTCATCCCACTTGTTAATAACTCCTTTTCGATTACTCCATCGTTAAGCAGATTGGGCATGCCGCCTTCCCGGCTCGAACCAGGATTCATGACAGAGGTTGTCAAGAGCTGACATAAAGCGTAGAGATCCTTTTTCATCAGGGGCTTTCCAGTTACTCCTTTTACGATCTCTTTATCGCGAAACCCTTGCCCCGGCTGAATAAAAGTGCTGAACGTCCCAAAAAAAACAAAAGAAGAAATGATTACTACAGCAATGACAATTAAAAATTTTCTTTGATGAGTTTTGAGAAAGTGGAGCATGCGCCTCAATGTGTTAAATAAAGAAATGTTACTCAGAAAGGGTAAATTACCCAAGTTTTTTTAGTAAGCCTTGGCGTAAATGACCCGTCGATGGCTTTTTTTGCCGCTAAACGGACACATCCCCTCTTCTGCCGGCGCATCCAAGGGAATACAGCGGATGGTCACGCCCAGATCTTCTTTAACTTTTTCTTCGATTTGGGGATCTCCACCCCAGTGGGCTAGCGCAAATCCGCCGTGGATCTCTGGCGTCTCGCGATTTTTAGGCGTAAAAAAGGCGTAAAAATCCTCTTTAGAATCCAGTTTATGGATATGACTGTTGCGAAAATGCTGCGCCTTGTGAAAGAGCGCATGCTGCATCGCTTCGAGCAGCTCTACGGCTTTGGCAACCAATTGCGCTCGAGAGAAAATCGTTTTTGCAGCGGCGAGCTGATCGCGCCGCGTAATGGGAAATTGATCCGCAGCGATGTCGCGCGGGCCGACTTCCACACACAGAGGGATTCCTTTCTTTACCCAAGACCAAAATTTTTCTCCGCCTCGCAAGTCGCGCTCATCGACAATCACGCGCAATCCCTGTCCTGCATAGGCAATCTTTTTCAGCTCGCTGACCAAAGCGTGGCAGTAGGCCAACACTTCTGCTTTTGTCTCTTCCTTATGCACTACGGGCAAAAGGACAATATGGGCGGAAGCAATGCGCGGCGGCAGGCAGAGGCCGTTGTCATCGCCGTGCGTCATAATCATAGCGCCAATGAGGCGCGTGGTGGAACCCCAAGACGTTGTCCAGGCAAAGCGCGTTTCGCCATCGATGTCGCGGAACTTGATATCAAAGGCCTTGGCAAAGTTCTGTCCCAAAAAATGGGAAGTGCCGCTTTGCAGAGCTTTGCGATCCTGCATCATCGCCTCAATGGTATATGTCGCCTCGGCCCCTGGAAAGCGCTCGGAAGGGGTCTTCTCTCCGGTAATCACCGGAACAGCGAGGAAATCCTGCACAAAAGTTTGATAGACGCCGAGCATGCGCATCGTCTCTTCTCGTGCCTCTTCCGACGTTGCGTGCGCGGTGTGCCCCTCTTGCCATAAAATTTCCGTCGTGCGCAAAAACATGCGTGTGCGCATCTCCCAGCGCACGATATTGCACCATTGATTGATCAGCAGCGGAAGATCGCGATAAGACTCTACCCATTTGGAAAAAGCGGCTCCGATGATCGTCTCCGAGGTGGGCCGCACGATTAGGGGTTCGTCCAGAGGGCCCGCGGGAACCAGCTTTCCGTCCTTACTCTTTTCCAATCTGTGATGGGTTACTACGGCGCACTCCTTGGCGAATCCCTCGACGTGCTGCGCTTCTTTTTCGAGAAAACTCAAAGGAATAAACAAGGGAAAATAGGCATTCTGATGGCCCGTTTCCTTGAACATGCCATCCATAATTCTCTGAATGTTTTCCCAAATGGCATATCCCCAAGGCTTGATTACCATGCAACCGCGCACGAAAGAGTGTTCGGCTACCTCGCCGAGACGCAAAACTTCGTGATACCATTCTGAATAATTTTCCTCGCGCGTGGGCTGTACAGCTGTCTTTTCTTTTGCCATGAACCTATCTCGAATTTTAAGTGGTGTATTTTAGGCTAGCTTTATTTAAATGGGTAGCCAAAAGCGCTTTGAGCTTTTCTTTGGCAGATCGCACTTCCTCTACAGAGGCCGTGGATTCCAAAAGCGCATAGCTGTATTTCTGCATGGCTTGGGCCACCGCCGACCCCGGGAGCAGTACTGATTCGAGATATTCTTGCGAGGGAGCCGTCAAGGAAATAGACCCTTGGTGCAAAAAGCCCTTTTTCGTCTTTCTTTGCGCGGCCCCTGCGACCTTTTTTTCATTCCAGAGCACGTCGTATTTGGTAGGATTGGCCATGCAAAAATGACGGCAGGAAGCATCCAAAGAGGGCGCATCGCAAGGAGTCAGCGAAAGCGCTCTTTTGCCCTCGAGAAATTCGGAAACGGCGTCCAATACGGCGACGTTGATGAAAGCGTAGTTGTCCAAGGTGTTCAACGCGTATTCCGGCCTATGGGCAGGTACAAGCGCGGAAAACGCCATGTCCCAGATGTGAAAAATAATGCCTCCCCCCGTTGGGCGACGAGCCAATTGCAGGCCTAGCTTTTGCGCTGCCTCTACATGCAAAAAAACGGAGGGGTCGATGAAATGGCCATAAGTGGCGCTGGGCCCCTGCCATTCATATAGATGCAGGATGGGCTTTGCCTGCGCATCGCCCTCCTCGAGGAGCCGCGCGTCAAAGCGCATGTTTTCCTCTGCGGTCCCGTACCCTGTATCCACAATTTTCCATTCCATGCTTATCCATACTATCTTTTACCCCCCTCAAAATCAAGTGAACCTTTCGGAGACGGTCCCTAAATTAAGATAGCCTAGTTTTTGAGTCATTTTCCCTTAAGTGAACCCAGGCCTTAAGGGCCGGGTTTCCTTCGGAGAAGGATCAATTTCTTTTCCCGCGCCTAGTTAATTTAACTATGTCACTCCAGAAAGAAAATGATTTAAAATAAAAATCTTTCAAAAAATCAAACTATCTAAATTCAGAGAACGTCTCTCACACTAAACTAGTTGTAAATTTAAAATAAATTTTCCCCTTTTTTTAAATATTAAAATTAAAAGTATCAGGATTTGCAAAAAAAAGTGATTATGATTAAAATTAAGCTAGGCCTCCTCTACTGACGGGGCAGAGGGTATCTTTATGTTCGATAAGTTCACAAATCGCGCAAAACAAGTGATCAAGCTGGCTAAGAAAGAAGCACAGCGCTTGAATCACAACTACTTAGGAACCGAACACGTCCTCCTCGGTCTGCTCAAACTCGGTCAGGGCATCGCCGTCAATGTATTGAGAAGCTTCAACCTCGATTATGATACAGTGCGCAATGAGGTGGAGCGCTTAGTCGGGTTCGGCCCTGAAATCCAAGTCTATGGAGACCCTGCCCTCACAGGAAAAGTGAAAAAAGCATTCGAATATGCCAACGAGGAAGCCGTCTCTCTCAATCACAATTACGTCGGTACTGAGCACCTCCTCCTCGCGCTATTGCGCCAGGTAGATGGGGTTGCGGCCCAAGTTCTCGAGAACCTGAATATCAATCTCAAAGACGTCCGCAAAGAGGTCCTAAAAGAGCTCGAAACGTTTAACCTGCAACTCCCCCCTGTGGGAAGCAGCAGCTCCTCTAATATCCCTAATAACGGAATGTCCAAAGCATCGGAAAAGCCAGGGCTTTCCGCAGAAAAAACTCCCGCTCTAAAGGCCTACGGGCACGACTTGACAGACCTGTGCCGCGAAGGCAAGCTCGATCCCGTCATTGGCAGGAAAGACGAGGTGGAGCGCCTTATTCTCATTCTCTGCCGCAGGCGAAAAAATAATCCCGTCCTCATCGGCGAGGCCGGCGTGGGAAAAACCGCCATCGTCGAAGGACTGGCCCATGCCATTGTGAAAGGAGAAGTCCCTGATCACTTGGCCAAAAAACGCCTCATTTCTCTCGACCTCACATTGATGATCGCCGGCACAAAATACCGCGGGCAGTTTGAAGAACGCATTAAAGCCGTCATGGACGAGATCAAGAAAAATGGCAACATCCTCTTGTTCATCGATGAATTGCACACCATCGTCGGAGCTGGAGCCGCCGAGGGGGCCATCGACGCCTCCAATATCCTCAAGCCCGCTCTTTCCAGAGGAGAAATTCAATGTATTGGCGCCACAACTCTCGACGAGTATAGAAAGCACATCGAAAAAGACGCCGCATTAGAACGCCGTTTCCAAAAAATCATGGTATATCCTCCTTCTATCGAAGATACCATTTCGATACTCAACGGTCTGAAAACAAAATATGAAGAGCATCACAAATGCATCTACACAGATGCCGCACTCAAATCCGCCGTCTATCTCTCGGACCGCTATATTACAGGGCGTTTTCTCCCCGATAAGGCGATCGATCTACTCGACGAGGCCGGCGCAAAAGCGCGCATTGCCATGATGCACCAGCCGCAAGAAATCACTCAGCTGGAATCCAAAATCGAAGAAACGCGCTTGGCCAAGGAAGAGGCCATTGGAAAACAAGAATATGAAAAGGCCGCCAAATTGCGCGATACTGAAAAGACATTAAGGGAAAATTTGCAAAAACTTTATGCGGAATGGGAAAGCAATAAAGACGAGCACCAGGTGATAGTCGATGAAGAGGAAGTGGCCGTCATCGTCGCCAAGCAGACTGGGGTTCCCATCACGCGCCTCACAGAAGGAGAGACGAGCAAAGTTCTTAAGATGGAAGAGATGCTCAAGGCCAATATTATCGGACAAGACGAGGCAGTCAGCACCGTCTGCCGCGCGATACGGCGCAGCAGAGCAGACATCAAAGATCCCAATCGGCCCATCGGCGCCTTTTTATTCCTCGGCCCCACCGGCGTTGGAAAAACGCTTTTGGCCAAACAGCTTGCGATCAATATGTTTGGAGGCGAAGACTCGCTCATACAAGTCGACATGTCCGAATACATGGAAAAATTCGCCATTAGTCGCATGACGGGATCTCCTCCGGGATATGTAGGACATGAAGAAGGGGGGCAGCTCACAGAACAGGTAAGGCAGCGCCCTTATTGCGTCGTACTTTTCGACGAGGTGGAAAAAGCGCATCCCGACGTGATGAACCTCCTCTTGCAAATCCTCGAAGAAGGTCGACTCACTGACTCTTTTGGAAGAAAGATCGATTTCCGCAATACCATCGTCATTATGACCTCCAATCTCGGCGCGGACCTCATCCGCCGCTCTACCGAGGTCGGCTTCGGCGTTCAAGAAGGCATGCTCGATTATAAAAGCATTCAGGAAAAGATCGAAAGCTCGGTGAAAAAAGGGTTCAAGCCCGAATTCATCAATCGCTTGGACGGCATTGTGATTTTCAAACCCTTGGATCGCGCACATCTGTTTCAAGTCATCGATCTGGAAATCAAAAAAGTGCAAGCGCGCCTTGCAAGAAAGGGCATCATACTTATTCTCGACGAAAAAGCAAAAGATTTCCTCGTGCAAAAAGGATTCCAGCCCGAAATGGGCGCAAGGCCGCTGCGCCGCGTCATCGAGCAGTACCTAGAAGATCCGCTCGCCGAAAAGCTGCTTCTCAATCCTGGCAAAGGCGGCAGCTGGACTGTTTCCGCCGATGAGTCCAAGCTCACATTTGTCGAGCAAGACCCTCCGACGACAGAACAAAATAGCAATATGGTCAGCAACCTTACGCCCCATACTAATTGAACCCGATCGAATAGTAGACAGACTCTCTGAATTTGGATAGCCTGCTTTTTGAGTCTTTTTCTCTAAAATCAATTTCTTTTTCTTCGCCTAGTTAATTTAACTATGTCGCGCGAAACAACAACTGATTTAACAAAAAAAACCATCAAAAACAAAACTATCTAAATTCAGAGAACGTCTCTTAGAGTAATTTTTAATTCTTATTACATCCTCGCAAAAAAAATCATAATTATTTTTTTAATAAAAAGCCTTTGCCATTAATCCTGTCATGTTTATGATCTTTGATCTTTTTCCAAAAATTCATGAGATATTCTCAATCTCCAAAAGGAAATGAGGACCTCAAAACAAATAGCAAGGAGTATATATGTCTACTAGTCCAACACAAGTCCAAGGTGGAAAAAAACCGGTTGATTTTATTGACGGCTTGGCAATACAAGTACATTCTATAGCGCAGATGGTTAAAGAGCAGCCTCTAGCAATCATACAAAGCCAACTTACACAAGGCGCAATAAAAAATTGGCAACATGCCCTTAGAGAAGAGGCAGCTTCCACTACTCCGGAGGGTCAAAGAATCGTGCAGTCGAAGCCTCTTCTGGAACTTTTCAAATTAGCTTCTTTAGATCTATCACTAAGCCCTACATCGGTGCCTTCAACACTCGATCTCTGCGCGACTCAAATTATAAATAATGAGGAAGGGGCTTCTAAAATCTTTGACACTATCGACCCAAGCATCCAAGGGAGAGTTTTTACTCTTATTGGAGAGGGTTTTTACCGGGGGCAACCAGGTAAAGCGCAAGATATACAAAGATTTGGGCAAATGGTATTTAATCATGTTTGCAAAACAGGAAAAGATTCTCTGGATCCTATTAAACATAAACAATTTATAGATAAGGGCGCCCAACTTAATACCTTGTGCGCACATGCAGTGGTTACAATAGCACAAGAAATTCCCGATACACTCTGGGATAAAGTTCAACAAGCATTTTCAGAACCAGTTTCTTCTTCGTTCTCCAAACCATTAACACATTCAAGAGTTACTGATATTTCCGATGTTAGACCTCCTAGTTCTTCTTCCACTTCATCTAGTTCTTTAATCCCCAGCATCTCAACGAAAAAGCAAGAAATGCAGCAACAGGCAGCACTCCTTGCAGAACGCGCTAAGCAGAATACTAACAAACCTTCTGCTCAGATTCCCGCGCCTTCAAAAGATCGCAGCGGCGAGCTTAGAGTGGCAAATGAGAAACTGGAAAAAGCTAAAAAAGCTCTAGTGGATCTCGGAAAGTCATTCCAGGGGCACACTAGTGCGCTTGATAAAATTGCTGGAGACCTGCTAGGCTACAGAAGTAAATTAATCGAAGCTGGAAAAAAAGCGCAACAGTATGCAGCACTTAGCAAGGACTTAACAGCAAAAGTAGAGAACTTAGATCTAGAGCCATCATCTTATGAGACTCAAGAAAACGAAGTAGCTGCTTTAAGAGCTCAGGTAATCGCGGATCGTAAAAATGAAAAAGGGATTAAAGATAACATAGCTTCTCTAGAGTCACAACAGAAATTTCATGACGAACAAGTGAAATTTCTGGAGGGCCAAATTAAAAGTCAAAAAGAAGTAGTACAGCAACTGCAAGAGGCGTTTGCTATACTAAAATCAAGTGTTGAAACCAATAAAAGTAAACACTCTCAACAAAGGTCGCAAGCACCATCAAACCAAAGTGGTGGGACTAGCTCATCCAAGACTTCCCTGCCACCGCCACCATCAACAACAAAGACCAGCATTTCTATGGATCAGGCATTTGAAGGTCAGGATAGTTTTTATACATCTGCACCATCAGCATTCTCAAGTTCATTTGGTACGCCATCTAGTCTGGGCACATTTGAAGGATTTGTAACGTCATCTACGGAGGAACCATTTGGAGGATTTGAAACGCCAGCTAGTCAGGTATCATTTGGAGGATTTCCAACGTTGCCAAAACAACCTTCTAAAGTAGCTCTACTGCCTAGTTCTTTTGCTTCTCCCTATCAAGGAGGAGGAACTAATTTAGATCCATTCAGTTCATCTTCAGGATTTTCTTTTAATTCCTCTACGCCATCATTTGGAACGCCATCATACCCTTCGACAAGCGAGTCGTTTGCCTTTGGGGATGATACATCTGTTCCGAGCGTCACACAACAAGACTCTTTTAGCGTAGAACAAGAAGAAGCGGAATTTGATACAGATGCTGCAAAAACAAATCTTCAAAAATTGATTGAACAATGTGCTATACGAACTACTGACAAAGTAAGGACTGT
This sequence comes from Rhabdochlamydiaceae bacterium, assembly GCA_036493355.1. Lineage (GTDB taxonomy): Bacteria > Chlamydiota > Chlamydiia > Chlamydiales > Rhabdochlamydiaceae > JABDFI01. The sequence goes on along the minus strand of DASXPV010000102.1, from coordinate 3,129 downwards.
TGCAATGTTTAAGATTTATCAAGATCTGCCTGAATCTGTACAAGAAATGTTTACCCAAGCATTGACAGTGGGAGGTAGCAAAAAAGAGGAATGGCTTAGCAAAAATTTTGGAGCCAATTCTACTTTGATTAAAGTTCAACAGGCATTAATTTCTGTTAAAGAAATGCTGTAATTTATTTTTTAAATTATTAGTTAAAAACACCTCTTGCATGTCCATGCAAGGGGTGTTTTAGTTCAAAGTTATAGAAGGCGTCCCTGTTCGTAGTTGTATATAGTATTTTTTCATGGAAAAAGAAATGGGAATGCCATACGCTCTCTATACCAAGGTTCTTATAGATATTGGGATATATGCTTGAAATTTTGCTTAACATCGAGTCCAAGGAGATTCGCTATGCAGTCTTAAAAAATGGCGTACTGCACGATCTCATTGTAGAAAGAAAAAAAAATCGACAGCTAGCTGGCAATATTTATCGCGGGCGCGTCACTAATATCCTCCACAACATCCAATCTGCTTTCATCGATATCAATGAAGGCGAAAATGGCTTTATCCATATTTCCGACATTTTGGAAAACACGCAAAAATTCCAAGAGATGTTTGAAATGGATTTCGATTGGGATGAAGACATTGCAACTAGTAAAGCCAAGCAAAAAAAAGAGACGGACATCTCTAAGCTGCTCAAAATCGATCAGCCTGTTCTTGTCCAAGTTGTCAAAGAACCCATTGGCACAAAAGGCGCCAGACTCACCTCCAATATCACGATACCTGGGCGCTATCTGGTGCTATTGCCTAATACTCCTCACCGCGGAGTGTCGCGCAAGATTGAAGATCCCAGCTCTCGCGAACGTCTGAAAAAATTACTGCGCGCATTTGAAATGCCGCAAGATATGGGATTGATCTGCCGCACCGCAAGCACTAATGCCACGCCAGAACAGCTCATCGATGAAGCCACTGAATTGCTTAAAACATGGCAGCATATTATCGACACCTTCCATAAGGCAAGCAAGGCCACATGCCTTTATGAAGAATCTGATATTATCAAACGAGCCATCTTGAACTGCGTCGATAAAAAATGCGATAGGCTACTCGTCGATGATTACGCCGTCTTCCAGCAATGCAAGCGCTTATATGCCAAGTATGAGCGAGAACACGATCTTAAAATTGATTTTTACCGCGACAAAGTCCCCATGTTTGAGCGCTTTAACGTCGAGAGAGAGATCGATCGCGCCTTGCGCCGCAAAATCTGGCTGCCGAGCGGCGGCTACCTCTTTATTGACAAGACCGAAGCGATGTATACTATTGACGTCAATTCAGGACGCAGCTCTCAGCAGAGCACCTCTAATGTAGAAGAGGCACTAGTCCACATCAATTTAGAGGCTGCAGAGGAAATCGCAAGGCAGTTGCGCATTCGCAATGTGGGCGGGCTCGTCATCTGCGACTTTATCGATATGCGCTCGCGAAAAAATCAACGCCGCGTCCTCGATAGGCTCAAAGAGGCGATGAAGGATGATTCCGCCAAGTGCACCATTTTAGGCATGAGCGAATTTGGGTTGGTAGAAATGACTCGCCAGCGCAGCCGGGAATCCCTGACGCAAACTATTTTTACCAGCTGCCCTTACTGCAGCGGCAGCGGAATGATCAAGAGCCATGAAAGCGTGTCCATTGAAATTGAGCGTATTTTAAAAAAGCTCATCCATCAGCAACAGCAATTTGGCTTAGAACTCATCGCTCATCCCGAACTCGATGTCTATTTAAACCAGCACGATAAGGACTATCTGCTCAAGCTCGCAGAAAAATCACATGCGGATTTGAGGTTTAACAGCAATGACAGCCTCCATCTTAATGAGTTTCAATTTTATTCAACGATCAATGGAAAAAAACTCGATACCTGAAGATCCCTACTTTCATCAGCTGCGCTCCTTTACAGAAGAGGGATCCATTCCTTCTAAATATAGCACAATTTTACAGCATTTTTATAAAGGATATGCGGCAGCTCTGCAAGCGCATGGCATTGCCATGTCGCAGTATCAGGACCTCTTTTCCACTTATTTAACGCTCATCAAAGAGCAGTGCGTAGAACCTTATCTTTTCGAACCCTATCACATCCGCATCCGTGAGCCTTTTGATTATTATCGCTTTGGCATAGAGCTGTTCAAGCCACTCGTCGATCGCGCTACATCCTCCGTTTCCGGCATCCCGTATCTTTATGGAATTGCCGAATCGCTCAAAAAGGGAGAAAATGCGATTTTTTTCGCTAATCATCAAACAGAAGGAGATCCGCTTGCCATCAACATCTTGCTTGAAGATAGTTTTCCCAATTTCGCTGAAAATCTCATTTTCGTCGCAGGAGCACGAGTGACCACAGACCCGCTGGCCGCTCCTTTTAGCATGGGGTGCAATCTCTTGTGCATTTATTCCAAGCGCTATATCGATTTCCCACCAGAGGAGAAAATGCAAAAGCAGCTGCACAACAAACGCACCATGCAGCTGATGAGTGAGCTTTTGAGCGAGGGAGGCAAGGCCATCTATGTTGCGCCCAGCGGCGGCCGCGATCGCCCTAACCCAGAGGGCATCTTTACGGTGGCTCCTTTTGACCCCCAAAGTATTGAAATGTTTTATTTAATGGCCTCGCGTTCCGGACATCCGACGCATTTTTATCCTTTAGCCCTCAAAACATATCAGTTATTGCCTCCTCCGGAAACGATTCAGTTGGAATTGGGCGAAGCGCGTTTGACCAAGCGCGCAGGCATACACCTCGCCTTTGGAGGCGCTTTTAATATGGAAGAATTTCCAGGTAGCGATCTCTCTGACAAACACGAGCGTAGACAGAGCAGGGCAGAGTCCATTTGGAGCACTGTGCAAACATTTTATGATAACTTTCCTTAAAACGCCTCTTTGGCTAATCTAAAAGAAAGAACCCCTTTCATAACTAAGGCTTCGTCGATTTTGGGGATTATTTTTCCCGATTTTAATTCTTTTTGTGAGGGTAGTATATGAATCAAAAAAAATCCAAAGGCGAACAGAAGATTAGTTACGCAAGAGATCTAATAAACCTAACGGAGAATTGCAGATGCTTTTAAGAACAAAAATATTTTCATTTATTTTCCTTCTTTCAGCGTTTTCTTATGCGC
>DASXPV010000101.1:0-35261 GCA_036493355.1 Rhabdochlamydiaceae bacterium | reverse complement strand
TAAATCTCCTCTTTAGGTAAAGCTTCCTTTGCCACCATGAATTTATGCTGTACCGTATTTTCAATTTCATTAGCAAGGGAAATACCCGCATAATTCTTAAGACGTTGCGCACCTTTTGCATGATAAACATAGGGCCTCGTTACCTGTCTAATGTTCCCATTTAGGGGCGTCTTTATCATGATTGAGCTGCCATCGATAAAGACCAGTGGTAAATGTGAGAAATCCGTTTCTTCGTACTCTAAAACCTGATTTTCAATTAATCTATATCTTACAATTTTATCAACGAATGTCTTTCGTGGCTTACCGACGATTGATGGCGGGACGGTAATGTCATTCCATGTATCAATCATCTTATTATAATCGTGCCTCGTCATCACCTTGCCGTCTCGAACTTGAACTATGGTTTCTTCTTTACGATGTTTCTCGTAGTAATCGGCAACAACGATAATCTGGCTATTGTCATTTTGATAAGACCAGTTGAACCCTGCAAAATCTCGCCTGAATGACAAAGTATTTACAGGAATGTTAGGATACTCCTCTAGGAATTCATCCTTATTTTTAGGGTAAAGTTCGAAGCAAAATTGGCCATCACCCTTATGTGAGAAGCGAGCGAGTTTATCAAATCCTGTGAGTGTGGGCTCACACTTGGTGAATTTAATAATTTGGTTCATAGACATTGGGTGTTCGTATTCTGTGAATACTTTAACGGCCGAAAAGCCTCCGGAAAGTAGGTCTTTATATACCTCGTAGCGTAGATGCTCATTATCGGCATCCATGAACACGTGTTTTAGGTGTTGCTCTACGACTTTTATGGTGATAGGATCTGCTTTATCCTCATCGTAAGCATTGACGGCAATATCTGGCTCTTGCTTTGAGAATTCACCCAATAGACGACTTATATAAGCTTCTAGAACATTGAATTCAAGCTGAGGACGATTCATCGTCATAAGTAGTGTGATTTCATCATTGGTTAATGACGAATCGAAAACGAATTTTCTAAATTCTGTGTATCTATCGTAGTTTGATTTAAAATAATCGTGTGCATTACGTACAGATTTCTTAATGCGAGCAAGATTATCTTGATAACGCTGCGCTACGTCCCTCATTGTTGTAGCTCCTTGAAGAGAAATCCTTTCTCTTTTTAGTACTATTAACTATTATTCATTAAAGTCTTATCAATTTATTTAGCTGACTCAAAATTTATTTCTTCAATTTCTCTATATAATTGCACATTATCATCGATTACTTTTAAAACTTCTTTTTCGATTTCTCTGGAAAATTCTTCTATGTAGATTTGTGTAAAATTTTCCATATATTTATCATCATCTGACATAAGCATTTTTCCGTAATCTATTAATCGTATTAGTAGTACCTCTTAAGCTCTTGCCGATTTCCTCATAATTTGGTGCATTCACATTAGCAGATATTAAAGTCTTTTCAATCAATGCCATTCTAATAGCATCCGCAGCTGTATCGCAAATATCGTCCCATCTATGGGTCTCATTAGCAGTAATCTTACTCATGTGGTCAATGCATAGTTTAACATGTCTACCCATTGTTGGGAAAGATACACGGCGCTCGGCAATATAAGGCTGCACCTCCAAAAAGCGTTTAGTTTTATTTCCCTGCTCCCTAGTTCTTGGAATATCCGTTATACGTATTGTGCGTATTTCATCTAACAAACTAAGTAATGTTCCACCGGTAGATTTCTTCTCAATTGCAACCATTTGTGGTGGACGCTTGTAACGCATACATTGCGACCAAAACTCTAAGAATGTTGGTTTAAGGTCCTTTGGCTCAACTCTGCATTCTAATGTATCAATCCAGTGTAAACCATATTGTCCAGTTTTAACACCATAAGAATCAATTTCATAAATACCAAAGAATGAGAATACCGTCGCATCATTGTAGCTTTTAGCGGTTTCTGCCGTATCGCAAGTGATAAAGCTATACAATATTTGAGGTTCCTCGTCAAGCATAACAAACCATTCGGGCTTGAATAATGCACCTCCTGAGGGAATTGGATCTTGTTGGTATTGTGATGAGAATACATAGGGGTCAGTTTCTTGTTTCTTTAGTAACTTTTGTAGGGTATCGACTTCAGGATAAAGCGCGTTACCTGCCTCATCGATGCTTTTTAGGATTACCTTGTACCATTGATAGCCATCTTTCCCTTCAATGAGATAAGCGCCTAAATCGTCTTCGTGCAAACGTTGTCCAATGAAGATAAATGGGACATTGATTCCTCGAGCACGCTGTTGGATTGTTTCCCTATAATTGTCAATAACTGATTGTCTAATAGTGTCAGAGTGAACCTCATCTGGTTTATGAGCGTCGTCAATAATGACCGCACCTGAAAATCGTTCAAGTCCTGGTAGGCCAGCGTCTTGACCAGTAATTGCACCTCCGCTACCAAATGCTGCAACGGCTCCACCATTGGTTGTCTGGAAATACTCTTTTGCTTTCGAGTCATGTCTAATCCTTACATTGAACAAAAATTGATAGTGGGAAAGCTGCATAATGCGCTTTATGGTTTCTGTATGCTTTGCCGCCAATACCTTTGAATAGGAGATATAAAGGAAACGTGAATCAGGAAATGTTGCCATAGTCCACGCCACCCACATAGCCAGCATTGTCGACTTACCAGAACCAGGAGAGACGTTTATTAAAAGCTTATGGTTAGGAATTTCAAGCCTACATGCAGATGATAATGCTCTTGCAATAATGATGTGATGGGATTCGCGTCCTACAGGATTTGATATAATGAATTGTCTACCCGTAAGAATTGGGTAAAAGAATTTTGTAAATTCTATAAAGCTTGAACGCAAACGAGATGCGATATCATCTTTGTCAACGCACGTCATATCGTTTTATCTCATCAGTAATTTGCTGAATTGTAGCATCTTCTATCATCCAGGTAATGCGGCGTAGTTCCTGTTGTAAATATGCCTTTGATACCTCATCGTGGTCCTGCCATAATCCATGATCGAACGCTTGGCGTTCTACGTATTTCTTTAACATCCCTATTTTTGTTTTCATAATCAAAACCATTTCGAAGCTTTCGCTATAACACTAAATCTCATTATATTCCTTAATAGTTTAACTTTTATTATATTGTGTCATAATTTTATTATAAGTACATATGCAGGATGCATGAATAATTAATAATTAACACATCAAGGACGACAATGAAAACATGTACATTTCAGGGTTGCGATAGGAAGCACGTCGCAAAAGGATATTGTAAGGTTCATTACAATATGTGGAATAATGGTGAAGAACTTCATGTTATAGGAAAACTAGGGGGATCTAAAGCCAAAGGATTGCATAAATCCGATAGAAAATGCTCCTTTGAAGGATGTACGAATGCTCATCGGGCAAAAGGATGGTGTTCTAATCATTATAATCAAATAACGAAATATGGTGCCCCTCATAAAGCAATCCCACGAGAGAAAGCGCCTAATGATAAAAAATGTTCTGTGAAAGATTGCCAAGAACCTTACAAATGCAAGGGTTATTGCCTAAAACATTATACTCGATGGATGGCTAACGGCACTCCTGAATTATTGCCAAAGATATTAGTTAGAAAAGAATGCAGACATTATGGCTGTACTGCTAATAAACGTACTCAAGGGTATTGCTATAAACATTATAGAGAAATTGTATTAAAAATTCCTTCTACACGACTTCAAGGGAATGGAAAACGAGTATGTGATGTGGATGATTGTGAAAATCTTGCCAGATCAAAAGGCATGTGCGATAAGCATTATCAGAGAACTGTAAGATATGGGGACCCACTAACATCTTATCGTAGACCTAGAAAATCTAATTATGTATCTGTTGATAATATCATGAATCTTCGCGGCACTTATTCAAAAAGTCATGATGCTGAAGTTTTAAGGGAACATTTTAGTGATGTTTATAAAATATACGATAAAGATGATTATTATTGAGGAAGGATTTAAATATGAATCCATTCACGAAAAAAGAACTAATCGCATTAAAGAACGGGATTGAGTATCTCCCGCGATGCGTACATGTAGGTAAGAAATATCAGGAAATGTGTGATAGTATTATAATAAAAATCCAATCCATGATTGATAACTATAAGTGTAATCATGAAAGTGATGGCCTGATATATACAAGCAATCCACCTAAAAATAAATGTGTAAAATGTAGAGAATTTTATTAATGAACGATTACGTATTTGTTGATGCCAATAATGGGCATTATGAAGAATATTTCAACTTCAAAAGCACAGCCTCGGAAAAAGAAATATTAAATCTTATAAAAAAAATGGAATCAGAGGACTGCGTCTATGCAAGACTTGGAATGGGCATACAGCATTTGGCAAATGAGTTAATTGAAAAAGGGTTTAAATTTGAATTACTAGATAATAATATAAAAAGACTATATATAGACAGAATTATAATACGTGGAACTTCTGGAAATTATTAATGAATGACTTCAAGAATGTTTTATGTAATAACTAAGTCTGGTTACTGTAATAATCAGACTTAGTGACCAAAACCCAATAAAATCAAGAGGTGTTGTTATTAGGGGGATGTATAAAAGATACACTAACAGAATGGTTAAATTAAATACTAGGAAATAGTATAATTATAGATAATCTTGTGAATAATCTATTCAATTACCTTTAATTCTTCGGATTGTTGATTTTCTATTTCATATAATGTTTCATTAATATGAGCTATAGGCTCATTTTTTAAAACATTATATGTTCTATATTCATATACTAAATTAATCAACTGCATGATTTGTTTTTCACTGATTTTCATTCAGGAGCTTCCGGCAAAGGCATCCAGTGTGAAACATTATTGAATATATGCTGCCTCACTTCTTGTGAAACGAAATAATATGGATTTTTATTTACATCTACACATTCATTAGCATAAGGGCCTTTAGATAACTCTTCATTCATTTTTATAGAGTCTATGAAAGTTGCAACCCCGTATCCATCTACACTACGGATTGTTTTTGCAAAGACTAAGACGATTTGATTATGGTGTGGTAATTTATCTTTTACATTATTCCAAATCATTTTCGTCATGCTCGCATAGTTATCAATCATGGATTGTATTTTTTTGCCTAATCTTTCGTTGCTAACAATCATTTGAGACGTTGGCTTTTTCGTATAAACCATATCATTGCGCCAAGATAACATTATTTTTAAATCTTCTTTCGTAAAATCATTCATTATGTCACCTATATTAGACTCTAATAAATTTGTGTAACTTATTTTATATTTTCGGTAACACGAAATAGTTTATCAACTTCAGATAGTTTAAATATTGTTGGGTATTCTGCATATTCAACCCATTTTGGGTCTAAATCTAGTTCAGCTATAAATTTGAATGTAGAGCGTGGATGTAATTGATTAAAGCGTTGTACTTCAATGCACTTATCAATTGCAGCTTGGCCAAAATAAATATCACTTCCAATTTGTATGGCTATGATTTCATCTTCATCCTGTTCTGTAATATTCATTATGATTATACTGGGCCCGGAATAATGAAATGGGTCCTTTGCCAGTTCTCATTCAATATATATGGAATCCACTGACCATTTGCAAACCACTCGCCATCATAAATGAAATCACCGCTATTTTCTTCGTTAGATGCAAGTCTTACGATGTAGTAGCCATCTTTTGGAGGAGTATGTTCTTTGATGCTAAGCCATTTCATCTATAAAACTCTCCACATTTCTTACAGGAATAATGAGTTATCTGAAAAGGTTCGCCTGACAAGTCTTTATACATTTTACCCACGATTAAAGAGTCATCAGTTGGTTCATGAATGCAGGTAGCTTTAACATTAGGGCAAAGCCTATCTGCCAATTTATCCATGATTACACTAAGCCATTTCATCATTACGCCCATCTTTCACCCACTGCATAGCCTTCTTATGACCTTCTTCGGCTTCATCCCAGGTTGAATGGCGTTCGCAGTATATAGATTCATCTTTGCCATCAAAAACCATGGTTTCAAATAATAACGGTGTCCCCTCTTTAAAAAAATTATGATTAATAACCAGCCAAACAGTAGATACGCGATAACCATTTATTTCGTCATCAGCTACATGTTTGCTTGTTTTTCCTTCATACATTTCATGACATTGGTCAATCCATTCTTCCTTCGTACATGGTCTAATTGTATGGTCATCGTTCAAGTAATAATAAGACATTAATCACCTTTATAATGTGCGTCTTCAAAATCAGAATTACCAACGGACAACGATGACTTTTTCAAGCGCCCATCAAAAATATCTTTTTTGATCAAATCTATTTGTTTTTTCATATCAATCAGCGCTTCGTGATAACCCTTATTCCAGTCTGGATAATGTTGTGGTATATACGCATACTCTAGTTTTATTTCTTCCTGATTTTCTATCATAAAATCAAGCCATTTTATTAGTTCTTCAATCAATTAAGGTCCTTTATTCATTTTTAACAACAAGGGCTGCAAGAATTCAATAAATCTCTTTTCAGTCATTTCTTTAGGAAATTTAAAACAAAGCAATTGACCATCTTTCATCCTGATATCCAAAAGCCAATTTCCCCTAGCGAATGGGCAATCTTGAGGGCTTCTAAAATAATAAGAAGCGCTACGAATCATAGGTAATAGAATATCTAAATCCCATGAATCAGCTATTGTTTCACCTGCTTCAGGCATTTCCGAATGATTATAGCCCTGGACTTTTTCACCTACAATTTGCATATCATCCTCAAAATAATGAGATAATGGCGGCCTATTTTCTCACGGTCGGCGCTGGCTCTTTTAGGACAGTTAATTGCTGCTTTATTATGAGTAAGACCTAATATCGTCGGCCAAAGTAAATATAAGAGGGCCTCTCACCCTCCCACAGCCTCTACTACTGCCGACTGTCGCAGTCCCCCAGAAGATTTACTTCCGCTTATGGCCGTCGGGATTAGCCTCTCAACCATTACCTAGGCTGATTGAGTTCTTTGTACTGATAAAAATCTAATATCTAGCATTTGGGTTCGATGTGACATCAAAAATACCCCTCTTAAGCCAATTATCAATCATGGCTAATCTTTCAGAATGAGATTCAACTTGGGACTCTAATTCTCTTAAAGTAGGAAGCGGGTATATTACTTGCTGAAACTTATATTCTATATTATTTAATCTAGTTTTAAGAATATCATATTCAATTGCAAGCTTGTTATAATTTTCAGCAAGTGTTTCAATATCTGTCATCAATAATCCTTTCTTACACGCTATGATAGATGAGTTAATTATTTAAAACCCATATAATAAATAATTTTTGATGGCCAATGATTATCACCAAAAATTGTACTCATAAATAAAATCTCATCTTTCTTAGGCGGATTAAAACAAAAGTATTCATAATTGCCATCCTCAATTTTTGTGTATTTCAAATCACAAGCAATCATGTAATCAAATTTTCGTGAAATAAAGACATCTCCACCAGAATTACTTGAATTGGTAGAAGACCCCGCAGAAACACCGGAAGCATAGCCAACTACAAATGAGGCCCAACCTTGAGAAAAAGATAAAGCTAAAATAACAAACAATATATATTTAATTTTCATATTCATAAACAGCTGCGAGTCCTATTTGTTGTTTTCTACAAATAAAAACCCGCACTATAAACACAAGAAAATAGGGGCTCATGTTTTGCGGGTTTATTCTTTAATATGGTTTTTTGTTTTTTTCATCTTGCTCTTGCATGCGTTTCTTGCAATCTTCATTGACCTGTTTAGTGTCAGGTTCATTAACGCTATCACGGTCACGCCATCTTGCACGTGTCTTTAGCCAAAATATTTGAGCAGATAAATCCTCATCTTCAGTAGCTTTCTTAAATAGACCTTTAGCTACTTTTGAGTTCGCACGCAGAACACTATTATCAAGTTCATCGCGATAATATTTAGCAAGGGTATCTTCATCTATTCCAAGATGTCTAGCAATTTCTTCTTGAGTGTTTCCGAAGCTGGTTAAAGCACTTACTTCGCCTCTTAATCTATCGGTGGGAACGTGAGGTGCTGTTGGTCCAGTTTTAGGCGCAGCCATAGTTTACCTCTTTTATAATTCCGAAAAGCTATACAGTTTTAGCTTTTACTATAAGTTTTATCAAATATCTGAGTAGCTTTTACACGATTACATTCAGATGTACGCATAATCTCGTTAATCGCATCTCTATATTCTTTACTACGTCTATCAATCTTGTCAAGTGTGGGAGCACATATTTTATTGTAATGATTATCATCCTGTGCACATAATTGGCAATCGGTCATAATCATACCATTCCCTAAATACATGCCTGTATCATTGCACCTATAACACTTTTTCATTAGCACCTTCATATTGACTCAATAAACCTACTTGCGCTTTCAAATAGCCACATAAGAAATTAATTTCCCGAGTTCTGTTATCACTATCATGCACTTTACTAAAGGCTAAAATGATATTAAAAGCCAGAGCATCAATAATATCACGAAAGTAAGTTTCATGCTCACCAACAAATGAAGCTATACACTCACGTAGATGCTCTCTCAACTTTATATTATTTGAGCTATCATCCACAGTAGAATTATCACAATTTTGCATTTAAACCCCTATAAAATATAAATATTAGTGTCATAACACAAAAAAAGCAAATATATTATACATACCATTGACTATATAACTTAAATTATATATAATTACTTCCATAGATTGATAATAAACTGGGGTGAAAATGACAAAAGATGAAATGAACCTATATGAATTATTTGTAACTAATCCATATCACGGATTTGCCTTTGATAAAGGCAGCGACTCCTCACTAACATTAGCCGTTCATGGTGAGCACACTAATATGACGTTTACTCAGTGGATTGAATTAGCAGATGCCTTTCATAAACTATCAGAAGACATGAAGAAATACGCATATACAAGAGCAGGAGATATTAAATGATAGATAAAAGAGACATACAAATATTAAAGCGCCTAGATAATCTAAATACAGAAATAGAGGCATTAAAAAATGAGGGAGAATATTATCTAGCGGACAAAATAAGCGATTATGTGATTAAATTATCAACTGAACTATTAAAAAAAATAAAACATAGACAAATTATTGAAAAACAATAAGGGGTATTAAATGACAACAAAAGACGCACTAGAATATCTAAAAGAAATTATGGATGAAACAGATGCACGCACACAAGAGCTAGCAGACCTAATCATATGGGCCTATGACAAAGGTGCTCATGAGGCGCTAGAAGATTATGCAATTAATCCCATCACCTAAACGGCTACCTAAAAATCTCATTGCTCATGGGTTCAAACTTACCATGGGCATAATCAGGCATCCCACTATCTCGCCAAACCTCCACATGAGCTCGTAGCGACTCGATCGGTAAATACCCTGCTAACATATCAACTTTGTCCTGATCGCTCAACAGACGCGTTACTACGAGGTTTGGAGATACTCCCAATTCTATTCCAAGATTAAATAATATCTTCTTGCATTCCTCTTTTGTTCTCATTGAAATAATCCAGATAAAATTTCTTTTATCAATTTAGGTCTTCCGATTTTTACAAAATCTTTTTGTTTTTGTAATAACACCCAGTTATTGTATGTATGATTAAATCTATCATTCATAGAAAAGTTATTTACCTCGCGAAGTGCATCTTTAGCGCTAGCGTTGCTCTTTTTAATAATTTCATCAATTAAAAATTTCTTAAAGTGATTAGTTGTGTATTTCATATAGAGCCTAAAGAGCTTCGAATATTTCTTAATGCATCGATAGTTAATTGCGTGGGGATTTGTTTTATTGTTTTCTTGTAAGCAATAGCATCAGTTTGTTTTTCAATTTGAAATTGGAGTTCTCTTTGTGAGCGCTCTTTAGAAGCCTTTTCTTGTAAATCCAAGCGTTCGTTGGCTAAAGCTTGTTCTTTTTCTTTTTTTAGTTTTAATTCTTCTGCTTCGTTAAATATTTCCCCTTCAAATGCACCTGAACGTAAATAGCTAGCAGGCAAAGGGATAAATTTCTTATCTTGCCATTGGGTGTGTTTCTCTTTTCTAAGAGCTATATCTTTCAAAACCAAATCGAGTAATGAATCATCATCACCGATGATTGATTTAAATGCCTTCCAAGCATCCAATGGTTTTTCATGTCTTGGGTAAGCGAGATAAAATTTAATAAATCGCACGTCTTTTCTATAATCTTTTAATTTTGAAACAGTCGATTTCTTGTTAGTCGATTTTTCAAAATCGACAATATATTTATTATCTTTTTCTTTATTTAAGTTCTTTATATTATGGTCCGCTCGGCCGGACGTTGTACGTCCGCTCGGCCGGACGTCGAAATCGCATATTTGGTTTACATTTGTACTGATGTCCGGTGAAGCGGACGTTTCATTTAAGGGCAATAAATCCGTTTCAAGGGCTCTTTCTGGGCGAACAAGATAACGCTTACCATTTCTTTTTATGCGTCGTAATTCATTATGGGATTCAAAGTATGCAAGGGCAGCGTAAACTTGGGACCTGCCAAGATTTGTGCGATCACATAAGGATTTTTCGGAAAGAAAACAAGATTTATTATGATTCCAAAACTGAAATATAGATTCATAAACCTTTAAATATCCTAATGAAATATCAGGTAAGTCTAGTAAATATGATGGAACTATGAAAAATGCGGACTTATAAGTGTTGCTTGTATGATCGTTCATGTTATAATTGCCTCGGTTGTCGTTTTTATGTGCTTAATTAAATCGGTTATCGTTGCCTCGGTTGTCGTTTTTATTTACTGCTCATATTTGAGGATTACCTTGTAGTATTCGTGCATAGGGACTATGCAATGGATGCTCAAAGCCGTTAACATCGCCAAAACAATGGCATCCGGTTGTAATAGCTCGAATCAATCTTTGGTCGGGGAGATTCAAGCGCTGTGTTGAAAATATTTGTTGGCTGGGATACATGATGTACCCACCACAGAACCTAATTATGCCTCAAATACTATTCATGTTCCACGTCTTTCTCAGGCTTATCAAACCAATATCTAATCGATTCAACAATCTGCGTTGTAACCTTATCAAGTGTATCCACAGTCATTTGTTGACCAATTAGTCCAGATAAATTAGCGCGCAATAGGGTCGCTAAAGATTCATCTTCTTTTATATCTTTTACCTTATCCATGGTACGTGATCCTTATTTTTAATGGTTTAATTCATACCTATGCGTGCTTGCATAGCCTCTTTATCATAATCAATCGGTAAATTTAACCCAAGTAATCTATTAATTAAAAATTGTTGTTTAAGTGGGATAAAATTCTTTCTCTTCCAGGTGTAAAAATTAACAGGCTCAAGGTTAAGTTTCTTTGCCATTTGATAACCGCTCTTAAAATGTACTAATGCTTCATCTATTGTCATTGGGAATCACCTCATTCTCTCTACAAGCTTTCAGGGCACCATCTGTATGTACCTGTATAACACATTGCTTATCGTAGGGGATCTTTCTTTCCATCCACCAAGAATGAACGGTTTGCTTATTAATTCCCAATGCTCGAGCCACATTGGTTTGTCTATGGCCAAAATAGGTCAAAACTTCGTCTATTGTCATGATTCGTCTCCTTTTTTTGGAGAGTATAAGTATCCGTAACATTTAATGTCAAATCTTTTTTAGTAAATTATTCTTGACTTGTTATTAAATAATTTATATTATTATCCTAGATAAAACAAAATAGGGGATAATAAAAATGCAAAAACTATATAACTATGGCATACTGAATTCACATGTTGGCAAAGGATTGTCAATGAACCACAAACGGACTCTAGAACTATATGCAGAAGAGCTCGTCCATCATCATGCTGACTATGATGCAGACGGCTACAGTTTAAACCTATGTGACTTATCTGATTCAGATCAGAATGAGCTTGCACGTCTTTATGTCGAATACACAGACCGTGACCTATGTGAATGCGTTAACGGTAACGACCTATCAATCAATAACGATTACACCTGCGCTCTGCTTGCGATGTTACAAAACGATTGTCATGAAACCCGTGAGCGCTTTGCAGACATTACACGCAAAAACATAATCACCTATTACAAATCACAATTACAAGACGTACTAAATGACGCCTGTAATGATTATTTATTGCACGTTAACAATGAGAACGGCCTATACGCATACATCGATACAGAACACGGCGATGTGGTGTGGCGCTAACTATTACCCATAAGGAGAATAAGCATGATTATGAAAGACTATATAACTTCAGAGCAGCGTTTGGTATTTAAAGTAGCAACCAATGAGGATTTTTATAACCGTGAATGTGCAGGTTGCGGTAGAGATTGTCACCAAATCGTTAAGGAAGACTCCTGTACTTATGAAGACTTAGAATGGGAATCTAAAACAGAAGAATGCGGCCTATGGTATTGCCATACAGATTGCTATAGGGATAGCCGATAAAATGAACTCTATAAAACCATTATTAATAGATTTTTCGGGATTAGAATGCTCGGGATGTGGAATAACTTCTGATGAATTAGCTGAAAATGAAGGGTGGACCGATGATACATTTGATAACAATTCAAGAACTACAACTTGCGGAAACTGGTATTGTCATATCGATTGTTTCAAAGATAGCCGATAACTTCCTCATGCGCATACTGTGCGCATCGGGAAACTATCAGCAGGCCTTAAATGGCCATAATAACTAGTAAATATAGGAGATGTAAATATGGCTTTACGAGCGATACAACCTAAATCAGTTGAAAAACGACTAAAGGCGTTATTCTATGGTGCAGCAGGTGTTGGTAAATCAACAGCAGCAGCATCGTTCCCTAGGCCGTATTTTGTCGATACAGAACGCGGAATAGAAAACGACCAATACGTGCGACTACTTCAAAAAAATGGTGGCGCAGTGTTCCAAACATCAGATTTTGATGAACTTATGAATGAGGTAAAGAGCTTGTTAACCGAAAAACATGAATATAAGACTTTAGTCATCGATCCTTTAACTACGCTATATAACGATCTGTTAGACAAATCAGCAATAAAAAATGGTACAGAATTTGGCAGACATTACTCGGAAGCGAACAAACAGATTAAACATTTATTAAACCTATTATTGCGTCTCGATATGAATGTAATTATCACAAGTCATGCAAAAAATGAATACGGGCAAAATATGTCTGTCATTGGATCTACATTTGATTGTTATAAAAAGCTGGATTATTTATTTGATTTAGTATTTGAAATACAAAAACGCGGTAAAGACCGTATAGGCATCGTTAAAAAATCACGCATCGAAGCATTCCCTGATGGTGAAACTTTCCCATTCTCATACAAAGAAATAGCAGCCCGTTATGGTAAAGAAGTACTAGAACGGGATGCAGTTGCCCAAGAATTAGCTAGTGAGCAACAGATAAGAGAGATTGTACGGCTAATTGACCTGATTAAAGTACCAGAAGAAGTTTATCAAAAATGGCTTGATAAATCTAATTCTGAACGCTGGGAAGAAATGCCAATGGACGCCATACAAAAATGTATTGATTTTCTTAACTCAAAAATTAAAGGAGCTGCATAATGTTTAATTATCAAGTATTCACAGAAGCCCAAGCAATGCAGGAGCGCTATAACCTTCTCAAAGAAGGTATATATGACGCCGTAATAAACTTCTCAACCGATAAAACGTCATCCTCAGGTAATCCTATGATGGACATGACATTAGCCGTCTATGATGATAATGGTATGGAACATAATGTCCGTGACTTTCTGGTGTTTACACCTAAGATGATGTGGAAGGTCGTACACTGTGCCGAGTCAGCCAATGTGGTCAAGGAATATGAAGAGCAGAAGTTCTGTTCTGACATAGTTGTAGGAAAGCGCGTAAAAGTAAAAGTCACTGTCGAGGAGGGTTCGCCCATACCTGATGATAAACTAAACGGGAAGCCCGTAGGAACAAAATACCCAGATAAAAACAAGATAGATGACTATATTAAAGACGGTCAAGTATTACAAAACGGGAATGGGTTTGTTGATGACGATATTAATTTTTGATCAATCCCTGTATACCAGGATATCGTTTTGATAGCCTCATCTATACTATAGCAAACCATGGTGAAATAACCCTGGTTTGCCATATCTAGTTGAAATAAAGCCTGCTCTGTTGATATACGCCCACGTGCAGATTTTAGCTCAATCCACGCCCCATGAAACCCATGTTTTGCCATACAAATAAATAAATCCGAAACACCAGCTCGCATACCCATATCGCGCAGAAGGCGTCCATAACGCTCACTACGACGTCCTTCGTTTGGGATATGGATTACTAGGCCATTAAGAATATCGTGCAACCTTACCCAATCCATGACGGTTTTATGTATGGTTGCTTCGGATATATGGCCTGATTTTAGAAATATCATATGTTAGACATATTCTAAAATTATGATTACTCCACTTGCGCCTGCGCCACCATTTTGTGAGCCTGCTGTTCCTACCGCTACAGCGCCACTGCCTCCAGAGCCATAACCTGTTCCAACAGCGCCATTCGAATTAGCTCCACTGTACCATACGGATTGGCCGCCATTTCCAAGGGGTGAATTTGCTCCTGAACCAGATACGCCACCTGCTGCTAGAATTACAGCAACGTTACCATGACCGCCCGCTATACCTATGGTTGCGGTGGTAGCTGCGCCGCCAGCTCCTCCCACGCCACTTGCAGAAGTTGCGGACGAAGTACCTGCTTGACCACCAACACCACCCGCTAAACTTATTTGAGCGCCAGCTGTTCCAAAAGTTGTTGAACCACCTGTTTGCCCAGTACCGGTTGTACCTGTAGAACCACCAGCACCAACAGAATAAGCAAATGTTGCGGCAGCGCCTATGTATTCTCCATAACCGCCAGCACCACCACCGCCGCCATTATTAACCTGTCCCGTGGTTGAAGTGCACCCTCCACCTTGACCGCCGCCTGCAAGAGCTCTTACCCATATATAACGCGTACCTGCTGTGGGCGTATAGGTTCCAGATCCCGAAGTAAATGTTTGCTGAGTTACAACTGCTGTTCCTGGAAACCCAGTACAATTCACAAGATTCCCGCTGGCTGGGGTGCCCAACACAGGTGTCACAAATGTGGGGCTTGTGGTGCCGGCAAAGGAACCGGTTCCGGAAGACCCTGACAGGCCAACGTTAACTGCATTATTAGTAGCCATTTCGTTATATCCTTATACAATAGTTAATCCAGATGATTGGGGAGCGGAGCCTACTGTCCATTCTAAATTGGCAACCGTACAAATCATGTAAAACGAGTCCCTTCTATTTGTAGAAGCAACGGAGCCTGCAATACTTGTTGTGGAGCTTCCAACGACAATCGTTTGACCAGCACCGCACTGTACAAGCCATCCTCCTGCACCCTTTCCAATGATGTCTATTTCATCGCCAACAGCACTTGTTGCGGGAAGGGTTAGGGTTACAAGACCAGCATTATTAGATATATATCCATTCCCAGATAGCATGGCTTGTGATGTTCCAGAAACAACAGTCCAGCTAAAGCCGGCAAGACCTGTGCTATTTATTGTGATACTTCCAGGTGCATTTGTAATTGATAACCCAGTTCCAGATACCGCTAATACTGCTGGAACGGGATCTAGTCCTGTTGAACCAATTAATAATTGTCCATTGGTTAATGGACCTAAGAAGTTAAAATTACTAGAGCCTTCAGCAACAGGCAAAGTATGAGCGGTCGGACTTGCAACACCAGTACCACCGTGGGCAGGTGTAATAACACCAGAGCCACTGGAAACAGCCGTCCATACAGCTGTTGACGCTGTGCCGGTAGTTGTACAAATGTACAGGACCATATCCACTGTATCCCAGCAGAATTGGTACGTTGTTCCTGCAACATTGCCGTTTGGATTGCCTGGATAAAATAAAATAATATTGGATTGAAACAGGTTATACACTTGCTGCAATGTTTCCTGTACGGACAATCCAAGATTCGATGGGCTAACGTAGCCTTGTACTGCGCATATTATATCGGACATCATTGCATTGCTTACCGAGGGCAATGATGTAAACATTTCTTCTGTGGCCATTGTATTTCCTTAAACGACTGTTAAACCTGAGGACTGTTGTGAAACTACTGTCCAAATTGTATTAGCTGTTAAGCAACGTAACCTTACATTATCGAATTGATTTACTGCCTCTAGACTTCCTGTTGCGCCGGATGTTGTCGCAGATGTACCAATATGAATTTGTTGGCCAGTTGCTTGAGCTATCTTCCAAAGACCAGAGCCTTTGCCATTCACTTCTACCCAGTCTCCTATGGCTGATGTAGTTGGCAAGGTAAAGGTAACTAGACTTGCACCGTCATCGGATGTATACCCAGTATTAGTCGTCATGGTCACACTTGAGCCTGTTTCATCAACCCATTGATCGGCACCGTTAATTGCAATACTTACCGAACCTGAGCCATTAGTGACTGATATGCCGGTGCCTGCAGTAATTGCTGCAGCGGTATAATTCGTACCGTTTCCTATAGGTATTTGGCCATTTGTAGGTGTCGTTCCTATACCTAGACCTCCTCGACCTACCGCAAGCGTTCCTGTCCAACCTGCAGTGATTGATGCTGCATTAACGAGAGCTGTACTTGGACTTCCTCCGAGAGTCAAAGTCACATTAGTATCATTAGCCTCCGTAAGAGCAACCCCAGTAGGTATTTGTGAGGTGGTTGCTAATGTGCCTGATGTTGGGAAAGTTACATTTGTGGTATTCGTATAAGTCTGGGTGACTGCAAAATTACCAGACGTCGTAAACGAATTGGCAAAGTTTAGATTTCCTGCAAACGTTGCTGTATTTGAACCATTATTAACACCTGTGCCTCCACGCGTACCGCTTAATAATCCAGTCCAACCCATAGTTATAGAAGCAGCATGCAATAATGCCGTTGTGGGCGCTCCTCCTAGCGTTATAGTAACATTTGTATCAGAAGTGCTCGTTAAGGCAGACGCCGTATAAGGTGCGCCAAACTGTGCCGAAAAATTTGTATAGGTCATCGCAGCATCATTACCGGCACCATAGGGCGATTGACCGAAATACATCAAATCCGTTCCGGCGTTTGATGTAATCGGATTCGCAATAAAAACTTGATCTATATTCATGCTCATAGCAGTGTCAAATCCTGTCCGTTAAGTAACTTAAAATGAGTTCCATCTAACAATAAAAAATACCCTTCCTCAGGCGGTGGCGTTGGGTCAAATTCTGGCTGTATGACCTGTCCTGCCACGTTATCGGTAGCAATTCGAACCCATTGAAATTTAAATCCATGTGAATACGAATCTATTGGCAGACTCATTGCGCAAGCCTCGATATAGCCCAAAGTTCAATTCCAACGTTTGCAGTCGTATTTGCCGTAATCATGCTAATGGTAGAGCCTGCAAGAACGGTACGCTGACCTGGGTTTAGGGACGCTGTTGATGCGGCTAATGTTGCTCCGGCTGGTACGGCTGCTGTGGTTGTAAAGTCAACCCAGACATTAGCACCTGGCTCAATGCTGAAAGCCGCAATCCATACTTGATAGTTGGAGGGCACAGTAATGCTGGTAGCATTGCCGTTCGTTAATTCCGCGGTGTATTTATTGGTTGAGTCTTTCGGTGCATAGGCGTTATAGCCTTGTTCATCACGACCGAATACTAGTTCCGTGCTGATAGTCATTAAATATATCCTTATATTTAAAAATCTCTTATTTATCGACACATCACGACATCATATCTACAGCGTCGACACTGCCTTAAAGCTTAATAAACATATTATAAAATGTTCCTGGTTGCGTGACGTTAAATGGCGTACTACTTCCAGCAGGATCCGTAACAGCGTTAGTTGTTGTTACAGGTCCAGTCGCTCCGGTGTTGGGAGCAAGAAGATTTGTTATTGTGTGCGTATAGCCATGATCGTGTGTGGCTAATTCTGCCAACAATTGCGTATGAGCATATTCGCCCTCGTAAGACGCTGTTTGCTGTAGGTAAGCTGTTACTGTGCCTGTTTCAGCACCGGTATAAGAAACAGCAGTCCCAGCCAATGCATTTGCAAATGATGTCGCTATATGGAAAGTTGTAGTTGTAACTGGAATGATATAGTAAATGGTATTTGCCGCAACATTTACTAGGGATGTTGTGCTTGTAAAAGTAACCGTATTTCCGGTGAAGAGATTTAATAAATTCGATGCAGAAGTAGTAAACAATACGCCACCAGAGCTTGATGCAGTAACAACAGACTTATAACCTATTAAGGTCGGAGTGGCAGCTAATAGCGTCGCTAATGGAACGGTTCCTAATATTACACTACCCATGGCAGCTGTTAATGTTAGTTGATTCCCAGCATTAAAATCTGCGTACGCTGTTGTTGGCGATGTAATATTTGGCCCATAGCCTACTGGTGTTCCTGTGCTTGTATACATCTGTGCTAATGGATTTGTCGTACCTGCTCCCGAGGCGCTAAATGGGGCGCAAGCATTCCATATGAGATTATATAATTGCCAGGTGTCATTATTGGCTCTAGCTGTACCATTGGATGATGAATTACCTATGGTGCCATCATTCATAGGCAGCCATCCAAAATAATAGAAGCTATTTAAACTTGTTCTTATATCGCCTGTGCGTGGACTATTTATAATAGCATCCACTTGATCGTAAGTTGTGAAATTATTGGCAGGTATTATTGCATTCTGGGTTAAGTAAATACTTGGGTTTGTAAAGTTAATGCCACAAGCAACGTTCAGTGGTAATTGTACTTGCAGATATAGAGCATCATCGCCACCTTTTCCAAGTATGAGTCCTGCTGTTGATGGGAAAATTCCTGTGGCCGTGTAGAGAGTCCAGTTATTATTTAGTGTGTATGTGGCAAGAGGTATCCCCACTGGAACTGTAGCCCCCCCCGTTCCCGTATCTTGGAGAATGTAAATCTTAATAACATTTCCGCCGCCTGTTATTGTTCCTGTCAGTGGATCATTTTGGGCCATGATAGAAAAGGTGAAAGGCACATTTGCTAATGTATTAACGTGTAATGATATTGGAAATTGATAACATTTTTGTGTAACGGCGGACCCCGCGCCTGATACATGGTTAACATAATATTCAGGTACAATATTATTAAGTATTGGCTGGGATATACTTAATGGGAAAGGTGTAAATGTTGCAACATCCGTACCTGAGAAATTGGTTTTTTGGAATTGTATGTCCGGCATCCTAAAGCCATCGTGTTGACTTGGCGCTACAATAATAGCAGGAATTGTTCCACCTGATGGGACTGGCATATTACCGGAGTTATAGGTAAAGCTTGTGTATGAGGCAGCTGTCGTCTGGTTAGGTGCTATATTGCGCCAGAAACCTGTATTAATAATGGCATTATTAAGGTTAGCCTCTGTCGTAGTTATAGGGTTGCTTCCAGCTGTACCTTGAAATGGGAAATTAGCCCGAGTGATTTGGTTTGTGTTGGCGAAATTCACAATGGTGATGTAATATGGATCTGCCACATTCTGATTTGTTTCTGACCATGGGTAAAAGAATGGTATCGTATCTACGCCGTTAATATCGCAAATGGTTCCAGCAGCACTTAAGGTTAATGGGTTGGGTAGGGCGATGTAGGTATAATTTCCTGGTGTACCTGATTGATAGTACCAGTTCTTTAGAGTCGTTCGTGAATTATCATGGTAGCAAGTGACAGCACCATTGGACATAGGTGTGCCGTCTTTGTCCACAAAACTATCTTGTAAAATAGCTGCTGCGACTAATTTATTTACATTCCCTGTAAATGTTGACATTGATAAATCCTTTTATCATTGTACAAATTTATTTAAAACCAGTGAAATCCATGTGCTATTATAGCAGTAAGACCAGTAATTGCACCAGTGATGAACAACATACAGCTACCTATTATGGCTAGTATCCATCTAAAATCAGACTTCATGTCCGATTTTATTTCCTTTAAATCATTATCAATCTTATCAAAGCGTTTCTCAATACCAAGTATCGCATTTTCTACTATGGATATTCTTGTCTCATGATTATAAAAATCTTTTATACTTACAACATTATCTTCACTCATTCTTGGCTCCTTTTGAGCCATCCTTGGCTTTAATCTAAATTAATCCATATGAATGTAAACTTATTGGTAGCGCTATACCTACAATAATTGTACCTAATATCCAAAATCCTAGTTTTTTAATATCACTTACCGTTTTTTCTAGTAATCTAATTCTTACTTCATGGTCAATGTATTTCTCATTTAATGTATCAATTGTCATTAGTTAGTTCCTATTCTCTGCAAAAAGTATATGTTATATGAACTAATTATATCACATGCTTATAAATTTTCCATTCAATTATTAAAACTATTGACATTAAGTTATACATTTGCTTATAATTTATCCAAACTAACTAGGAGTAAATTATGGCAGGTGTTCTTTGTTTTTTCGGTATCATATTTTGGTTAAGTATCATCATTTCCTCTATAACTTATTTTTCGTCTGATGATCCAAACGTCAACGACTATAATCCAAAGTGGAACCCTGAAAAAAAATCATATGAATAATCTATTCATGACTGAAAATATGTTTTATTAAGCCATAACCTGGAACGCCAGCACTTCCGGCTATGGCTGCCATAAGTGCATTACGATATGGTTTAAAGTTTTTATAATTTGCATACTCTCTCTTTCCTTGAGTAGCCAGATTAGCTATTTTACCCTTTCCAGTTTTTTCTAAATGCTCCATAGCTTCTTTTACATATTGATTTCTTAGCTCGTTTAATTGATTTCCAGTGAGTCTTTCGGATGCTGTCGTTTGTGGCCTACTAAAAAGATTACCAATCATATTAAAAAAACCTTTTCCTGTTTGTGGTTCAGGATGTATAAGTTCTCTGCTTATATCCCCCAAGGCAGATTGTAATTTATGATAAGATTGATAATCACCTTTTGCAGCCTCTCCTAATAAATTATTAATAGCCATTCTACTAGGTTTTAAATGATTCGACCCCATTTGATATTCTAAATTTCTAATAAAATCCATATTCATAGGGATACCCAATGGCTCCTCTCCAGCTAATTCGCTGGCTTTATTCATCTTTTTAATGGCCCCACTCCTTGTTAAAGGAGTTTCTTTGACAAATCTAATTGCCTTTCCGACAGCTGGAGTTAATGCACCTAGGCCTAAACCTAGACCCCTATTATCTGATTCAGAGCTACCAAGTAAAGATTCTAGAGCTGCTCTAGGTAACAGCTTCCCACCAAATAATGATTTTCCTAATTGTGTTTCTAGGGCTAACCCAGGAGAGAGTGCAAAAGGGGCAGCAAATTCACCCAGTGATTCTGCTCCCTTACCAACATCTGATTGCGGTCCCCACGATCTTAAATCTGGTTTTGGGGTATCATAACCAGGTTTACCAGTAAAATATGTGTAAACATCACTAGGAAAATGAGCAATGTTAGCGCCGATATCACTCCCACCTTGTGCAAGCCCTAATCCTGCTCCAGATAAAGATTCAGCTATTTTGTCTAATAATGATGATTGATTTGGTTGATTTATAGATGGTGTCATATGTGCTTCATCAGCTGGATAACCTCCAACGGATGACCAATCAAATTTTTCCCTAGACATTTTAACTAACCCTCTTCAAATTTTTTAATCTAATCAACTCAGAGGCTTTATCAGCTGGCACCCATCCTCTTGTACCATCAGGAGCCATTAATAATACATGACCACCATTAGCTTGTGACAATGGCACGCCCTCAGATGATTCATTGTTCATATTCATATCATTAGAAGATAAAGGTCGTTTACTTACGTTAACCCCCTCTTCCAAATTTTTCCTATGTAAATTTATTCTTTTCTCGATTACTGGCCATATAGACATCAGTCTGTCTTTAACATTTTTTCTATTTTCACCAGGATGAATACTAAACATATCGTTAATTTCATCATTATTGAAATGTAAAGCTCGTAATGATGGGCCCATTTGAGCCTTTAGGGATGCTATGCTTGCCTGTTGCTGTGATAATTTATTTCCACCTAAAATATTAGATATTTGCTTAGTAAATGGAAGATTAAATCTTTCTCCTAATTTTTCTACTTCGCTAGCGCCTCTAGACAATGATTTTTGTACTTCTGGTGCATTAGCTAATTCTGGCAACGTAGATGCATACTGATCGAATAATTTCTTTAAACCTTTAGTATTTGTTAGAACATTAATACCCTCAGATACGGCACCAGAAGGGGGGGTATACACGGTTTCCCCACTTGCACCCCTAAATGGTGCACCAGGAGCCAAAGAACTTTGAGTAAATTTCTTAGTAAAATGTTCAGCTGCATTTTGAGGTGCTAATGATTGGTCTGGATTCCCCATTTGTGGCATTTGCATATTAGGAGCTCCAAAACCAGATGACTGATTTTGTGGAATTGCATTAGCTTGTCCTTGTGGAATACCTTGAATGCCACTCATACCTTGAAATAAAGGGCTACCTTGCATTTGTTTTGATAGCATTTGCTGAACATAACCTGCAATTTGTTGTTGTTGTTCAGGATGTAACGAAGAAAAATAGGGGCTGCTTGCAAGCATGGCTAATGGCGATATCTGTTTATGAAAAATATCAGCCTCTTTTTCACGCGGCATATATCTAGCATTAACAGCTCCGCCATAACCACTTAAAATCTTTCCAATCAAATCATGAAAAGGAGATCTTTGTGGTTCTATGCCCGCATAATTAGTGAATGTAAATGTCATGTCTCACCCCTAAATATTTCCCAACATATGCCATGGATTAAACCCAGCAAAAGCACCAATAGTATTAAATATATTACTAAATGCATCGTTTCTATTTTGATTTTGTTGGCGGTCACCTTGGAATGCTATATTACCTTGTTGAGCCAATGTTTGGGCAATCATATTAGCCAAGCTACTACCAGCCTGTTGCCCCATCCCAGCCATATTTTGCTGTCCAGTTAATCCGCTACCATAAAGACCAAGTGCCCGATTCATCCAATTACCATAATCTTGATTAGCAAGCCCTGTAGCCTCTTGCATAGCCTGAAATTGATGCTGTGGGGTACCTGACATACCACCTGCAGCTTGCGCATTGTTACCAGCGTTTAAAGCCTGTTGTAGGGCAAATTTAAAGCCTGGGGATTCTTGATAGCCCTGACCAATCTTATTAGTCATTCCACCTGGGTCGTTTAATAGGTTCTTATACTGGTCTTGTAAACCAGGTAAGGCGTTTGTTCCTGCCTGAAAATAAGGCTGCATATACTGGTTAGTAGCCCCAGGTATTTGATTGATATAGGGCATTGCAGCATTGGCGGGATTATGACCGCCTCCAAATATTTCGCTAAACCAGCTCATAATGATTATCCTTAATCATACGTACATAAACGTTCGCCACTGTGCCGTTACAATATTTGGCGGTGTAGCTCCATCATATGTTATTACAAATTGTTTTGAAACTCTATTGTCTGTATCAAACACTGCCTGACCACTAATGTCAGATAAATTATCGGGCAATGGTGTACCAATGTAAGGCGTATAAACAGCTTGTATTGCTGCAATCTGTGACGCACTTAAATTCGGGAATTTAATACCCTCATTAGAAAAATTCTCTTGCAAAGCTTGAAACAAATTCGCAAATCCTAATGCCCACAGAAAAGAAAAATTCCCATCAGGGGTTACAGCTGGAGACTCCCTTGGTAAATCAGGGAACAATGAGAATGGATTATCTATAACTGTTGGCATCCTGTTAATTCCTTTAACAAAAACTGTTCATATCATTAGATTTATAGTAATTCCAAAAGATATACACAAATAATATTCACGTTTTGTATGATTAATCCATAGCTTGTTAATCATCGCAAGTAATTGTAAATATTAATTTTTCAAATAATATACATTTTTTACTGCTTACTAATAACAATAATAAAATATTTAAATATATAATTTATTATTATTAAATACGCACATTCACTTCGCCATCAGTTGCAACAAATCTACCCATACCCCAGAACTTAAACTGTGCCACAAAGTCATTGGCAATTCCGCATTGCCACCATAGGAGACGATTCTTTCTATGTCCTATGGCTGGAAGATAATATGCCCATTCATTACCGAAAGAAGCGCCACCATCGTCTGATATGGAGAGATCTACATGAGGCAGTGATAAGTTACTTATGCCAGTGTTCGCCCCTTGTTGGGCTATTAACAGAGCTTGTGAGCCTAATTTATTTTGTTGTGATACCAGCAATACCCCATCCTGACTTATCAGCTGCTCCTCATCCTGGGTCATAAGGCCTAAGAATCCACCCTGGGTAATCAATGGATGCCCATCCTGGGTAATGAGTATGATTTCACCTAAGGGTTGTTGCTCGTAGTCTGTTTCGCCTGATTCAATCGTGAAACCTACATCATTAATGATCATGTAATCTTGACCAGGGGTGCGTACATTAGCACAAGACCTAATGCGTGGTATCTCATGCGTCTCTAGTGCCCCTGTAATTGCATTGGTGTCTTGATAGGTTGTAAACACCGTATCAAATGAAAACAAATTGCCATTATTTTTTGATATAAAATAGTATTGATTATCTATGTATGATACTTCGGAGGCGATGAAGTAATTGAGGTTTTGGTCACATGCGTGATAGAACTTATCTGTATTGAAATCATAAAAAAGGGATAGGTTATCAGAATAGAAATTAATATGATAAAACAAATGGCCATCCTGACGATAAATAAATCCTTGTGAATCTTCTGGATGTTGCAACAGCGAGAACACATAATCGATACCATCAGTTGTAATTTTCTTAGGCATACCGCCGTTTGAATACATAATAATAGGGCCAGATTTTTCATTTTGAGCAAGCCATACGACATATTCATCCATGTAAGCAACGGTTGCAGGTTGCACACATCCGTAGTCAATATTAAACTGATTCAATCGCTGATAAGGAAATATAGCGGCACCAGTATCAAACCAAGCTTCCGTTACAATACTTCCCATCACAAAAATCATATTGCCTTTTGACGGGAATCGTACAACCGCTTGTACATTGTCAGGCTTTGTTTGTAGAGCCCCTATATGATTTTTATCAGCAGGCCAGCTTGTACCGTCATTAGTTAATGACAAGCGCCAATTACTCGTGCCAATGGCCGGCATGATGAAATAAGTATCATGAAAAGTTAGATATCCTGGTGTGAAATCGATTGATATTGCTTGAAATGATGGCGATTGCGTTGGATCATAAATATAAAACGCAGTCCCGTCAGATATCCCAATCTGTGCCCCACCTGGTTTATTATTCTCCGCAATGTATACAACGCCTGTTGTAGTCTGCAATGTTCCAATTGGTATGACCTGGAATGAGGTTACTTTTTCTTGTTGTTGATCGTAAAATATAGTCACTAAGTAAACATTAGCACCGATAACCACTACTAATTTACCAAATTTTGTACTCGTGAATATGGCCCGTCCTACAGTACCGCCATTAAATTCACTAGACGGTATTCCTACGGTATAGCCTGCATAGGGAACCATGAATTTGTCTGAGATAAATAAATTTACAGTTTTCTCAATATTTATTTTGGGATATCTTCCGAATACCGAGCTTCCCACCAAATTAAGAGGAAATGTTTTAAAATTATTTCCTCTTGTTATCATGGCTTATTCCCTTTTAAATATTCGATTGCATTTTCTAATATTTCAATAGATTCCCCAGCATATCCTATGACACAATTACACTTACTACATAAAAGACCTCTTACCTTTTTGGTAGCATGACAATGATCAACAGATAATCTTTTGATATTTTTTGTTTTATTAGAAAGCACAATTTCCTCTTTATTGCATATTAAACATTTATTATTCTGTTCTTTACACATTAAAGTATATTCCTCTAATGTGATTCCATAATCTTTTAGTAATCTAGTTTTTCTTCGTTTTTCCTTATTTTTTTCGTACCATTTCTTTGCCCTTTGAATAAAAGGTTCTTTATTTTCATAATATATTTTCTTCTTATAATCTCTATCTCTCTGCTTGAATCTCTCTTTCTTTTCTTCTGTAGATAAATTTATCTTGGCCAATATCTTGTCTTTATTTTTTTCGAAATACCTTCGTTTCGATTTTTCATTATGACAAATATGACATCTAAATTTTTCACTCTTACCAACTTTTCTTTTTTCTACATCATGTTTTGTACAAATTACAATTTTGTTCATCTACAACTCGTTTAAAGTTCGGGCCTCTTGTTATCATTTTTGGGAAAATCCTTTTTCCTGTAAGAGAAAATCTTTTCTATTAGTATTCGCAATTCACGAATCGCGATTTGAGATAACTCATTTGTAGGCGTCTCAGGTGCCCATACTTTTCCGATCTTCATCCCAAAATACCAAATCCTTTCGTAACTACGCCTAAAATGGTGGAATTCATCGTAAACACGAGCCCCGTTAACCAGCGTATACTATTTTTGATGTCCTTAAGTTCATCCTGAATATATAAAGTACTTGCTTCAACCCTTGTTAGGCGTGATTCGAGTATAAGTTGTTTGTCTATAATTGCTTGATTCTCTATCATGACCTTCCTTGATTAAATATTATTCTTTTTCTTTATAATACTTTTTACAAAAATCGTCAAAAATATGCATGGTTCCGAAATAGTCACACAAATGGAACAATGCATCACTAAATCCTTTCTTTATACCACGCAAAAATAAATCTTTTTCTTCTTCATCTTTAAATCCGACATAAAATTCACGGTCAGTCCAATGATAGTCATTCGTCGTTATAGATTCTATGGCATATTCTATATCTTCTAATTTATACAATTCATTTGAACAATTACTACAATAGACATGAAGTTGATCATCGTTTGAAGTTTCGTCACAACTCAAACATTTACCTTTTATTTCAACTTCTATCATTATCGGCTCCTTGTTAGAAACCATCTTATATTTATAATTCTATTCTGTGTCAACGTATAAATGAGCATCATATAAGTATAAATAACAAACAATATGGTCAAGGTCTCCACCCTCTGCCCAAATTTACATCACCCCAATTATAACCTGGCCCACCATCCGCATACAATATCGATAACTTTTTCCCGGACAAATCAGGTGGATCCATATACATCAATTTACGAGCCATGGATTGGTATATTTTTTCTGATTCAGGATTAAATATAATCCCATATTCACTGCACATATATCGCGCCAAACTATAGCGTAAGTATTCAATATACGAAGTATCATAGCCCTGTATCCCATTATTTATAAAACTATAAGCAGTATAATTAGGCACATTGTAAGGGTTAGTAAAAGTAGCCGTAACATCTTGTAAATCCGTTTGTAAAGTGACATCAACTAAGAAAATTTTAACCATCATCTTAATTGGATAAGGCTGGTCTGGTATGAAGTACATGCCAAATGTACCACCGCCAACACCGCGCTCATAGTTCCAAGAAAAAGGTAGCGTATAAATGTTATCAACCCGTGATGAGCCTTTATAGTTACTTCGGGAGGTTGATACCATAGGGTATCGGACGACATTTATATTAAATGTAGACTCTTCAATAGCCGCAACATTAGGCAGGAAATAAAACTCCTGTTGAGGAACTGCATTAAATGTAATGTATTGCCAATAAGGTATTAAATCCGTCTCAATTTGCTTGAAATTAAGCAAATCATTGAGCATTTGTAAACCATCATAGATTTGGTCGCCAGTAGGAACCTGTAGGTTTCTTGCAATAATTCCTGATAAAAACCAGGAGCGAGTAATTAATTGCTGTGCTGTTTGGCCCATAATTACCGCTCCTTGTTAAATTACACCAATGCAGGGTATGCGCTATTAGAAACACCTGCCCATTCAGCTACAGCTACAGATACAGCGTCAGAACCAGAGGTTACCTTGTAATCAATCTCAGGCTTAGATGAACCAACGCCTGCTATTACCTGGATGTACTGCGTCTGAGCAAAGCCTGCAACCAATCCTGTAATCGTAGCTAAACCGCCTGTTGCACTAGAACCAGTAGGTCTAAACTGTACAGTGTCTCCAACTGCTGCAGGTGTAAAAGTAACCAGTAAGGTCACGATTATATTTTGAAGCGTAGTTGTAGGAATTGCGCTATTAGTAGTTAAGTCTATAGCGGTGAAGCTTGTAGCAGTACCACCAGAAAGCACAGACACAGCAGGGGAGTTAAAATAAGTTAACAGTCCCCCAATATTTTGTGGTTTATTAGTAGCGTATACAAAATGACTAGAACCATCCGTTGCCCAGAAACCTATGAGCCGATAAGAATCATAGCCTGATGGCAACAATGGAGCAGTATTACTAGTTAAACTAAGAACAGCTGCAGTGTTTTTATAGTTTCGTGAATCACCAATCAAGTAAACTGCATATTGGGTACTTGCAGCAATTGTTCCTGTATCAAGGCCATTAACACCATTTATAGCAGAGTTAACAAATAAGCCTGCTTGATAACCTTGGAATTGTACTGCTGGGTTATCAATTTCAAAATAGTTGTTAAGACCAACAACCATATCAATGCTATTGGTAGAGTCACGAGCAGCCCCGGGGGATACCGCAATAACAGTAGCCGCAGTTGGTGTTGCTGCTGATAATTGTAGGCCCTGTATATAGAGGCGTGGTAATGGATAAATTGTTTCATTTTGGATTTGTGGAGTAGCCATTTTTTATATCCTCAATCTTATTTAGACAACCTACACGTAGTTACCCAGAGGTGTAGGCCCTATTGTTAACCTTGTGATAATGGAATGACGTAACGCATGGAATACTCAGGAACAATCACTGAGCCATGAGTTTCATCATAAATCATACCGGTTTGGTTTTGACCGAATAAAGAACCGTAGGTCAGACGTAATGAAGCGCCTGTTGTTTCATCGTATTCATTAGCCGTATCGTACGGGCTTTGTTCTGGTAATTGAGGCATTGCTAAATAAGCCGCATCACCACCCAAAATACCACCGCATCTGTGAGATGGCAGGCCAAGAATCTGCATACCAGCTGCAATTGGGTTATTGAGGTTTTGGTTTTGACCACCAGCCCAGTTTAATGCAGGTGTAATATTGATTGTGACAACACCTGATGAATTAGAGGCAGCGTTTGCAGTTGCTCTAAATTGAACAGGGTTAGCAGATGGGAAGTGACCAATAAATGTCAAATAACGCATATTTGGTTGACCACTGACGCCATCTTGGAAGCTAAACAAGTCTCCTGCAAGTACCGCACTGGTATCAGATGCAGATGCACCACTTACAGTGATTTGTGTAACGTTCTGACCAGTTGGATCGTTGGTTGAAACCACGGTTAAAGTTTGCTGCAATATACCTGTATTACCTGATACGTGTATCGGCATTAAGTTAGACTGGTAATAACTTACTAATGGCGTACCAAAATCCCCTACTTCCCAAGACATTGCGATTTCATCGTTACGATGGGGAACGAATTGGTTTAGACCATTACCAACAACGGCAGGGACTACGGTATCAGGTAAGTACACTTTAATGCCTTCAGATACGGCACCATAGTTCTTGAAGAACATAATGGCTTGGGCGAGCTGTTGGTATGAGGCTATAGCAGTTGTTCCATTACCATAATATCTATAGGGACCTGAAAATACATTGGTTGTGCCATCTAATTGGCTTACAACACCTGACGCCCAGTTAAGTGCTATATTGCCTTCAACTAACGCTGCAAGTTCTGCAATGGCAGACTTACCAAACACGCGCATGTAATCTTCTTCGCCTTTTTCTAAGTTGAAGATACGTTGTTGTGAGGTTACGGCGAATGATGTGTTATTAGCTTGGTCACACGCTAATGATTGCACACGCTGTACGGCGGGCTGGAATGCTGCAACAAGACCTGCTGTTGTTGTAAATCGTGGTGGCAAGTCGAAGGTTACAATAGAACCTAAGTTTGCTTGAATTTTATCAAAGTCTTTAAATTTGGTATTGAATGTTGAAATATGACAACATAAGTTTTGTAATAGAGCCAAACCTGAGCGTTGATAGGTTTGTACCTGTTGTAAAATATTAGTGGGGAAAACTGCCATGTTAAGTACTCCTAACTTTAGTCCTTTAAGTTAGGATTCGAAGGCGCTCTATGCCCTGTATTTACGTTTCAAATCCGTCATAGACAAAGAACCACCCGAATCCGTTCCGGTGTTAGAAGGTCTTTGTTGTGATAATGGTGCATGGGTATCTTTCATTTTTGAGCCTTCAGCGTTTGCCTTTATTGATTCAGACAAGCGTTTAATCTCGTAGATGGCATCCGATGAATTGTGAGAGCTAAGTCCCTCAAGCCTATAAAGCTTGTCTCGATTCTTAGCCAAGTGATACAGTACGTCAGCGCTATTATCCACTTGCTCCGCCAAAAGCTGAACAACATTGGGGTAATATTGCATCGCAACATTGCCGGTCACGTTCTCAAAATCCTCATACCTGTCTTTCCCAGCTACAATCTTGTCACGAAACATGCCAACAATACGATTAGCAGCATCAACATTTGCACGTTCTTGAGCTTGTTGCTCAAGTTCTGTAAAGTGAGTCTTAATCCTATCATCCGTCATACGTTTTATGTCATCTTCCGACATATTGCGATGTGACACTGGCTCTTGATGTTGTGGCGATTGAGCTTGTGCTTGTTGATTCTGCCGTTTATAGGCCTCAACTGCACGCTCTGCCGCTTCACGCTTTGCATTACCAACAATATCATTTACCTGAGATTGCGGAATCATCTTCTCAGTTGCCTGGGGTAATGATTCAACCTGAGTCTGATTATCAGACGCGTTATCCATAACACTATTATCCATAAGTCCCTTCTAGCTTTTGCCCCGCCACGGTAAGTTCCTCTGCGTCACGCACAGGTCTCGGATTATTAACGCCATCACGCTTAAATTTCGCCCCACATAACGCGTGGGTCTCGGTGAAATTGCTATCCTTAGCACCATTGACAACACTTACTTATGGGGTTTTAACCGATATAGATAAGATATTGCCGAGCTCACAGTACGACTTTATGTAAGTGAAGATAATTGTTCAATATCAATTACCTTTTGAGATAAACTATGAGTGGAGTTATAAACATTTGATTAAGGATAATTAAAATGATAACAATATCAGGGGTAAATTATTTGCTTGAGAAAGAATTATCAAAAAAATATGGTTTATCGACGCAATGGTTTAGGCGTGCACGCTATGAGGGCAAGTGCCCTAAGTACCATAAGTTACATGGTAAGGCTTACTACAAAGAAGAAGAAGTAAACGAATGGTTTGAGAATAATATGAGATCAAGTCAGTGATAAAAAGGGGCGGGGAAATTGGAGTAAACCCGCCCAGGGGGAAACAACTCTTTTATCCAGCAGGGGTTACAGAAATCCAACTAATCGTTGTATTTGCACCTGGATCGGCACTGAAGGTTACTGTCAGTGTATTAGTTCCTGGAACTGCTTTCACAATGCTAGCTGTATTGGTCTGGGTTAAGATGGTCGCTGTAACAATGCTGCTTGCTGTCATGTTGGTGGTAGTAAACGCATTACTTGTACCACCTCCAGCATAAGCGCTTGTGGTTGCCGCATGTAACGCAAATGCTGCATCTGTAATTTGTCCCGTGGTACTGGATGCCTTCACAAGATTACCAATTACTGTAGAGCCAGTATAGGTTGCAACAGCGCTGGCAGCAATGCCCGCATCAGCCACAAGTCCCGCCGTACCGCTTGCTTTCACTAAATTGTTATTTACCAAAGCCGCAGGAGCAATCACAAAATCAGCGGTAGCCCCAGCAGGATCTGGAATACTAATTACAGAAGCCTGACCCATTGCTGCATTGCTTATTGTGGTATTGGTATTACCGGTATTAGCAACGGCCGCAAGGATTAATGAGCCCTTAGAACCTGTTGCGGGGAATGAAGCCAGTGTTCCTGCTGTACCTCCAGCCGCTAAACCTGCTGATATATTACCAGGTTGAATCACATTACCTGCAGCGGAAGAAATAGTACCTGTGGTATTAGTAAAATGCGCCAGATAATTAGCCGTTGTTGGGAGTACCGCGTCACCCGAGTTTGCCCATTGAGACAGTGTAATTTGTCCCGTGCTCGATGAAATACTTACTGTAAATATACCAAATGTGCCTGATTGTGTCTGAATATTAAAACTGTATAAAGCCATAATCACATCAGCATTGGACAATGCTATTCCTGATGCAATTGCAGCTGATGTAAGGTATCCTGCTGTAGTAACTGTTGCTAGATTGTCGCCAAAAATAGCAAACTTAAATTGTGGTAGATTGCCGTTCGTAACAGGTATCGGTACGGGAAACTGAATTATACTAGTCATTATAATAGTCCTTTAAAATAAAGCGTTATGCTGTTTTGGGAGTTAAAGAACCGCGATTACGATTCCAGTGCGCTTTATCGCCAGGTCCCATTTTTCCATAGTGGCCATCACAGTCATCTGGATTTCGCTCACTACGGCGTTGCTTAACGCGCTCTATTCCCTGTTGGTGATTATCATGAACCATGCGGTTATCAATCATACCATGCATAGGTGGGTATTCGTGTTTTCTGCTCATTTTGATGTCCTTATTATAATGATTATTGTTATTAGTGCTTTCTAAGTTTCGAAAGTGTCGCTGCTAAATTTGCCCTTCTTCTCAAAGTAGGATTTTTACTGTGCTCTGCACGCTCTAACTTCTTCTCAGGAATTTTTTTACCCTCTGGAACGCCTAAAGACTTATGCAGCGCACCTTTTTTCATATGCATCTTTTGTATCCATTTTTCAGTCATAGTCATTCCTCCTTGTGATTTCTATCTATTTTAGATTTATCATTGGATTTTTCATTAACCCAATGCATCACTTCCATAGCAATGCTTCCTAATTGCTTAATGATAAAAGCAGAAATCTCAGGACTTGCCGCTATTAATTCTTTTTCCAGTTGAGGCAAGATAATAGAGCTAAATAGACTCATATTATGCTCCAATTAGTCATAAATACTACCCTTTCTACTTGTATTAATCTTACGCTTCATAACTTTTTCAATATTAGGTGCTGGTTTTACTTTTTTAACAGTAGCGCCAACGGTTCTTGCTTTAGTAGTCTTTCTGCGTGTTTTATTCGTATCTTTAGCCACGGGTTTAACTCCTCTTTCGACTGATTTAAAAGCCTTGTCCATGGACGCTTCCTCACGTCTATTATAAGGGCTCTTGTCTAGTTTAACATCCGCTTTTTTAGGTCTTCTATCCATAATTCGGCCCTCTCTAGCCTATTATTAAAAGTGTTCAGAGTTTCAATAAAGAATTCAGTTGCCAAATCAAGCTCAGCACTGATTCTACTAAGCTCTAATTGGATGTCATCGAGCTTGTAATTCATTTAAGACAAGCTTTTTTAACCATTTTTTTAACCAATTCCTTATTTTGTTTCTCATCTGGATGACTCATTTTTTTTTACCATGGTGATGTTTGTGCATCATCTTTTCATGTCTTTTGGCCTCAGACATATGGTGCTTATGCATCTCTTTGTGGTGATGATGCATCTCTTTATGAGCTTCATGCTTATGTTCATGAACCTTGTGATGTTCTTTTTTGTGATGCTCTTTCTTATGCTCTTCATGGTGTTTCATTTGTGACTCCTTGTCGGTTTTGGTTATCGTTTCTTTTTCTTTTTATTCGTTAGCTCACCGGATTCACTGTAAGCTATAGCAACCGCCTGCTTTTGTGGCTTCCCAGCTGCTATTTCTGCTCTAATATTATCTTTAAATCCACTACTGCCTGGTTTGGCACCTTTTTTAAGTGGCATGATTATTTATCCCTCTTATCCCAAACAGTGTGATACATTTGTCGCTTCTCAGAAGCATTCGCACCATCTAGGTGCTTACCCACGGCTTGTTCAAGCGCTCTATCAGATAGTTTATAAGTCTTCTTAAGCTCTTTAAATGTTGCGCTAAATAAATCATTCCAGCTCACCTTGCTCATTATTATTATCATCCTCTATAATATAATCTTTGTAAATTTCTTCTAATTGTGCGCCTAATACCTCTTCAATAAATTTGCTGAACCTAATGGTTTCCATGCCTTCCTTCAGTAAGTCTATGCCATTAATGTACAGCGTGTCCGTGCTTTTCATTTGCTGATTTCTTAATAGTGTGATGCGTTTCTATGGCTTCTTTTGTATGCCTGTGCTTCATGTCATGGCCCTTAAGTTCTAAATCAACCTGTTTTGCAAATCGTTCGGTTAATGCCTTAACTAATTGTACATTTGCAGATTCTTTTCCTAAATGCAAGTCAGCAATTATTTTCTTTTCATCTTGTTGTAATTTCGCCATATCTAATTGAAATCCCATCTGGTCTTTCTGGCCTTGTTGTTGCATCTTAGCCATGTCCAATTGGGTCTTCATAGCCTGTGGGTTTTGTTGAGCAGCTTGTTGCGCTTGGGCTTTTTCTTGTTGGTATTGCTCCACCCATTCTTTCGTAAGAGCCTTAAGTTCTTCGATGCCCTTGCCTTCCATGTTATCAAGAATAAAATTCAAGCCCTTCTCTGCCATAAATTGGCCAAACAATGGGGACATACCCATCATTTCTTTCACCATCATAATCGTACGTGATTTTTGGACCTGGAAGCTTGCGCCTGCTCTGACGACGACATTCAATACATTCGTATCAAAGTCCATAGGCAAACCCTGTTCTTGGTTGATACGCACATAGTGACGCATGCCATCTTCATCTAATATTGGTATGGTTCTAGGTGTGACCATGTATTTGGGCATCAAATCAACATAGATTTGTGCTAGCCTTTGAAAGCCTTGTAGGCAACCCACAACATAAGGCATAGCAGTAGCGTTTGACTGAGAAGCCCCTTCCACGATGGCAATCCCAGACAGCTGATTGTTATTGATGCCAAGGCTAGCATCATAGGAACCCAATACATTTTGGATGAGGGAATCTGCGCCTGTAAAGGCTTGCGCAATTTCTGGAGGAGCTGGAATACGCTGAACTTCGCGTATAGGGTTATTAATAGGCATCTCTGGATTGGCCTCATGTACGGAATTAAAGACAAGTACATTTTCCTTTTGTACATCCTTATAGGCATCAAGATAAATCTCCTCTTTAGGTAAAGCTTCCTTTGCCACCATGAATTTATGCTGTACCGTATTTTCAATTTCATTAGCAAGGGAAATACCCGCATAATTCTTAAGACGTTGCGCACCTTTTGCATGATAAACATAGGGCCT
>DASXPV010000100.1:0-74853 GCA_036493355.1 Rhabdochlamydiaceae bacterium | reverse complement strand
AAAAATGTAGTCCTTTTAACGCCTGTCAGGCGACGAAACTTTTCGTCGTCCAGATCCTTTACCATTTCGAATTTCATCATACCTCCACACTTTTGGAGGACGAGTATACTCAAAAGTTTAGTTTCGAAAGAAGTCTATTTTCAAATACTTTCGGAGCGCGATGTTGGTATTAAATTATTATTAACACATTGCAGATTTCTTAAGTTATGTGTTACAATATCTAATATTAATTAAAATATTTACATGTAATATGGAAATAGATTTTTTCACTCCTGTAAGTGATGCAACTTCTAATAAATCGATTTTTGATTCTATCGAAGAAGCTGCGGACAACCTCTTTGCCTTCGGTTCACAGAAACGCGGTTTTATTGTGGGCAAAGAAAAAGGAAAATATGAAGTTCAGTTGATCGAATGCCATTCTCCCATTTGGCGTACAGTTATTAAAATTGTTCTTTTGTCCACAGGTGTAGTTCCTTTGTTAGCTTTGCTCGTTAAAACAGGAGCAAGATGCAGCAGAAATTATGCTATAATAAACCAACAAGTAGAACAACGCACAGAAGACTTTGTTTCCCTGAGATTAGTAAATAAGCCTTATATTTATCCTCTAGAAACCCAAATTCGCTACAAAAAAATCTTTGAAAGAGCCGGAATTGCTGAATCCGATATCACGGCACTTCAAATGCATTCCGTCTTTTTTGCCAATGACAAGGGGGAAATGACGAGAGAGTCTATTCAAAGAGGGTTCGAAAGGCTGCACTTCTCAAAAGCTGCTTCTTTTGTGATTGGACACCTTCTGATTCAAGGCCTAGGTTCCACAATGAGAATTAAAGATGGAAGCCTTTCTTTGAAAGATCTCAATAAAGCGCTACACAGATCTGATACCGGAATATTTACAAGCAATGGACGATTTGATCCTGCAAAGTTCCAGGAGATTCAGGCTAGATTTGCAAAAGTAAACAAAGAATTTTTAACTGCAGATGAGCTTGGAGAAATGCGCGCTGCCAACAAAGTAAGAGATCAAGAGAAAAATGGCCAAATATCCGGTGCTGCTGCATCAACCGGAGAATTCAGAGCTCTTCTTAGCCTGTTTGCCGATGGTAGTGTTGTAGATAAAAACGGAAATATCATCCCCACAATTAGTTTTTCAAGGCTCCGTGAATTTTATACCGACGGCCCCAAGCTTTTCGAAGAAGTAGCCGTGCGTTGAAAGTTATGCCCATTTACAAAAAATATGACCTTGTCCCCATTTTAGGACCTACCTTCGGTCACGAGAGACGATTTCGGCGACGGCTTGGGTGCACTTGTCGATCTCGGCCTCGGTGGTAGTGCGGCATACGGAAAAGCGCAGCGCCGAGCGCGCGATAGCATGGGGGATGCCCATGTGCGTCAAGACGCGGGAGGGCTCGAGGGCCCCTGAGCTGCAGGCAGAGCCGTGGCTGATCGCGATTCCCGCCATGTCCAAGGCGATAAGGAGATCTTCTCCCTGTGTTTGGGGGAAAGAGAGATTGCAGGTATTAGCGATGCGTGGCCCCATGCCGTTGATGATAACCGGGTCTGCGTGCACGAGAAGGCCGTTTTCCAGGCGGTCGCGCATGAGCGCCATATGCTGGGTTGCTTGAGGAAGTTCGGAGTGGAGGATTTCAATGGCTTTGGCCATGCCGATGATTCCAGGGAGATTTTCGGTGCCGGCGCGCATGTTAAACTCCTGATCCCCTCCAGTTAAAAGCGGAGCTATCTTTAATGATGAGCGCAGGAAAGCAAACCCTGCACCTTTGGGCCCATGCAATTTATGCGCGGAAAATCCCATGCCACAAACTCCTTGAGGAATGGTAAACAGCTCTTTGCCCAACTGGGCAACCGCATCGACGATAAAGGGAACTTGGGCGCGCTGAGCGATGCGCGCTATGGCGTCGATATCGCATTTAACCCCTGTTTCGCTATTGACGGCAGAGAGAGCGATCAGGCGCGTGTCGGGCCGCAAAGCCGCTTCGACCTCTTCGGGATGCACGGCCCCTAAGAGTCCGACCGGTAAAAACGTGAGATCCCATCCGCGTTTTTCAAAGCGGCAGAGAGTGTTGTAGACGCAGGAGTGTTCGATGCTAGTTGTAATGATGTGCCCGCGGGGCTGTGTGTCGAGGATTCCGCAAATGAGCATGTTCATCGACTCGGTTCCGCCAGAGGTGAAAATAATCTCGCGCGGCTGCACTTTTAAAAAGGCGGCGATCGTCTCGCGGGCTTGGTGGAGCCGCTGTCTTGCCTGCTGTCCAAAATAGTGATAGGCGGAAGGATTGCTGGGAAGAGAGGAGAGTTCCAAGAGCATGGCTTCCAAGACTCTGGCATCGATGGCCGTTGTGGCATTGTTATCGAGATAGATGCGCTTCATGAGTTCATAGTCGTGAAATCTTAACGAGAAGGACGGTGACGTTGTCATTGCCGCCTTTTTCCAGAGCGCAATTCACAAGCAGGTGCGCCGCGGCCTCAAGCGAAGGACTAGAGCGCATCGCATGAGCAATGGTCTCTTCGGGGACAAAATCAGTGAGCCCATCGCTGCAGAGAAGATAGATGTCGCCAGGGTAAATGGGGATCACTCCGATATCGGGAAGGACGTAAGGATGCGTGCCTATGGCGCGCGTGATGACGTTGCGGAAGAGAAGGGCAGGCAACTCGGAAGAGGGCTGATCTTCATTGGTGAGCATGACGTGTCTTAAGGAGTGGTCTTCGGTCAACTGTTCTAACTTATCGCGCATGCGGTAGAGGCGGCTGTCTCCGACATGGGCGTAAATAAGAGTTTCGTCGCGAATTAAAAAGCAGGAAAGGGTAGTGCCCATTCCACTGTAAGCCTTGTTTTGATGAGAGAGGGTGTAGATGAGTTCGTTGGTGGAGCTGACGGCTCCTCGAAGGAGGTTGCAGGTCTCTTCTACGCTGGCCTGCTTAGGTAAGTGTTGAATTGCAGCGCACATACTCTCCACAGATCTGAGCGCTGCAACTTCCCCGGCGTTATGGCCTCCCATTCCATCGGTAAGGATGTAGAATTGACTCTCCGGCAAAGTCCGGAAGACATCCTCGTTGTTGGGTCTGACAAGTCCGACATCTGAAAGTCCATAACATTCTATTTTGTGGGGCAAAAGTTTCATAACGTGTCATTTGGATCTGCAAACTTCCCTATAAATAACACTTCTTGGGATTTAAGATCGACGATGAAGAATAGAAATGGATGATCCGCGATAAACTCCGCAGGAGGACCTTCAGGAGGCATAGAGGTGACATTCATAGAAGCTGCTGTGGCAGCGGCGGCTACGACGCCATTTTCATCTAAATCAAAAATAGTTTCATGTACGACCTGGTTAATATAGAGATTCATCAGGCCATCTATCCCTGAGAAATTTGCTTGTGTCGTAAAAGGATTCTTCATCCCCAGTTTTTGCAGAGCGTCGTTTATCCCATAGCGTTTGCTTAAAGAAAATTTAGGCAATTGCACGTGGACGCGTTGTCCATCTAAATCCTCAAGCGTTTGGTTTAAGGCATCGGGCATCATTCCCAAGAGCGCATCAAAATTTTCAGGAGATTTAGGAAGGATAGCTACAAAAGCGATTTGCCCTTTTCCCTGCGATGAGCCCACAAAGGGAAGCGCTATCGCTTGAAAAAGTTCGTTGTCCGCGTACCCAAAGAATTGCGTCTGCTCCATCATTTTTACACTGGGAGTAGTAGTGCTATTCGTATAGAAGGGCTCATCATGGGTCTTCTTGGGATTAAAAGGGTGGGTGAATGTCCCTTTGAAATAGGCGGCATTGGTCAACAGCATGCGCGTGGAAGGGGTAATTTCATTGCGCGTGAGCAAATTGGGGATGCGGCCTCGTGTTTGATCAGACACCCAGCGGTTAATTAAAGCCAGAGTGGAATCGGGCTGCTCGAAAGAGACATTGGCGACTTTTGCGCCAAATTGGGTTTCGATGTCGGATCGATAAGTCGATAAAATATAGGATCTTTGATCCAACCATAATGCGTTGGCCAAATTGAGTTCATAGCCCTTTTTATTGGCCTCGGAACTATTCTTATCGTGAGCGGGTAGCAAAATTTTATTTAATTTTGCATAAGCAGCCGCGATCTCTTTCGAAGAGAGGTTGAGCTCGAGAGCTTGCCGCATTTCTTGCTCTGTAACATCCCGCGCGCCTACGTAGGCCATCGAAAGACAGGAGGAAATGCTATATGGGGAGAAGACTAGATTAGAATTTTGCTCGTCTAGCTGTGGGTAAAGAGAAAAGCCAAATCGCGTATGGCTATCGATTAGCTGGGTGATCTGCTCTTGAGTGGGTGCCGATTGCGTCATCTCATCGCATTGTGCAATAAATGGAGATAGAGCTAAAGCAAGTGTAGAAACGATAACACCTTTTTTCATTTGTCACCTCTTTTTTTCAATTAATATGTAAATAATTCGTTTTAATGAGGTCGCCCTCATTTTAATAGTAACGAAGTTAAATTATTCAGGGAAGAAAAGAATTCGGACCGTACTAAAAGTATTAAAAGTAATGTGGGTTGCCAAGGAAGCAAAGAGAGAAGACTGCCTCTCATAAATGAATCCCAAAAATAGAGCAAAAGTGAAGAGCGAAACAAGCAGGGAAATGTTCCCGATTCCTTGGCTCGGAGAAAAATGAAAAAGGGCAAAGCAAAGCGAGGACAGGGCAATGGCCTTCTTGATTTCCATATGCTTTTTGAAAAAAGACTGTAAAAGTCCGCGGAAAAGGAACTCTTCGATGGCTGGAGCGGCAAAGAGAATAATAAACAGCGGGATAATCATCGTTTCCAACGAGACGAGATTGGATTTGAGATAGCGCACGGCGACCTGCTCGTAATTTTGCAGGCCGCAGAAGACGTATAAGAGCATGTCGGAAATCTCGCCAATCAGCGCAACTAGTGGGAAAGCGATGAACCACGTGAGGATGCCCATCGCGATGTCGTAGCGGATCGGCAAGGCGTTGGGGGCGCTTTTGTTTTTCCAGATTTTTTTGAATAAAATGGGGTCCTCGGAGCGTGCATAGAGGAAAAAAAGGAGAAAAATGCATCCAATGACAACTAACTGTATGCCGCCTGCGGCCGCAATCGGAAGAGAAAACCCGGGATGTTCCTTGGCGTAGGCAAAATGGAAGAGATACATAAGCAGAGGGCCAAATAGCAGCGAGACTACCAGGTAAATGCTAAAGAAGATGCCCAGAGAGATGAGGCTAGGTCCAAAGGCGGCCTGCTTTTCAAAAGGTAAAACGAAATATCCTTTTGCTTTTGCCAGCCAAAGAATAAAAAAAGAGAGCAGGCCCAAGAGAAAAATAAAATGAAAAAAGTCGGAATAGGTTTCAGAAATAATAACCTCAAAGGAACGAATAAGAGCGTTTGACGGCTAACAAAATGTAATCCTCAATCCTCGAAGATATCTCGCGAGCGAAATCCAAATGCGCCAATCCCAAAGGAGAAAAGTTAAACCCTTCTTCTCCCCAAGGAACTTGATGGAAATTAACCTGTGTGAACTGCCTGGGGATAAAATGCGATCCGTTTACGAATTCTTGAAGCACAACGACGGGCTCTTCTCCTCTGAGGTCGAACACCCGCACCCGCATTGCCATGTTGAGATCGGCGGGGCAGGTCTTGGGATCGATTTCTTGGACGTCTGTGCGCTTTAACACCTCTTCGTGATGGACGAGCTCGAGGAAGACGACGAATTCTTCTTTCCCAAACGCGTTCTTTAACCAGGAAAAGTTTGCGCCAAAGGGATTAGAGGCGTTTTTGACCATCCGCACCGTTTCGCGCACTTGAACCATCGGATCGAGGGAAAGAGGGCCTTGTTCTAAAAAGGAATAAATAGAGGAAGTGAATTCATCCGATAAGTTCCACGCGTATGCCGCGCTTTTAGAGGTGTCGATAACGGGAACAAGAGCGACTTGCGGCCTTG
This sequence comes from Rhabdochlamydiaceae bacterium, assembly GCA_036493355.1. Taxonomy (GTDB): domain Bacteria; phylum Chlamydiota; class Chlamydiia; order Chlamydiales; family Rhabdochlamydiaceae; genus JABDFI01. Next base: position 68,915 of record DASXPV010000100.1, on the reverse strand, counting down.
CTTGCATGGGAATGTGATAAACGGTTTGCGCATTTTGATCTTCTCTTTGGCATCCGGAAAGGGCTAAAGCCAGCGCGGCGCAAGCAGCACAGGTAAAACGAGACATAAGGGCAAAACCTCCCTGTTTTTTCCTTAGAATAGGGAACATGCGGCATAATTGTCAAAGAGAGTTCTATAGACCTCTTGCGTAATGCCAATCCAAAAAAATAAAGTCATATTTGACAGAGTCTGCTTAGCAACAAATTTATGGAAGATTCTCCGAGAATATTGCTGATTTTTTTTTCGCTACCCATTATTTTTGTGGTTTTTTTGAATGGTTTTCTTATGCGTTCCCTTATTTTTTCCTTTTTTTTTCTCTTGGCTTGCCGAGTTGCTTTTACTAACGAATACTTTGAAGAGAAAATGGCTCACGAATGCGGCTTATCCGTCGTTCGCTTGAGAAAGCCGCTAGCTTATTACTGCGAACAGTATAACGATCCCGCGTGGGGAGTGAAAAAATTGCTCTCTTTGATGGAGAAGCAGAGAAATCGAGGACAGGATGGGGCAGGCATTGCCGCGGTCCAATTTAACATGCCGTCCGGACAAGAGTATCTGCAGCATCTGCGCTCCGCCTCACACAACGCCATTGAAAGCGTGTTTGATCATGTGATGAATGATTTGAACCAATTTAAAGGGATTGCCTTTAAAGAAATGGGCGAGATGGAGATTAAGCGCAAGTCTTCCTTTATTGCTGAAGCTCTCATGGGACACGTGCGCTATGCGACACATTCTGGAGTGCAGTTGAAATTCTGCCAGCCTTTTGTGCGCTCGCATGGAGTGGCCTGCAGGCATTTTGCCTTGGCCGGCAACTTCAACATGACCAATACTTCGGATATGTTTCAACAGCTTCAAGCCTGGGGACTATCGCCGACAAGTCATTCCGATACGCAAGTGGTTCTGGAAATGATCGCACACTACCTCGACAAAGAATATAAGAGGATTGTGAACGACAATGATATTGAAGGGGACTTGAGCCGCATCGATTTGATTTTCCAGAAGCTCGATCTCAGGCGCGTTATCTCCGAGGCAGCGGTTCATTGGGATGGTGGCTATGTCTTTTGCGGATTATTGGGAAATGGCGATGTGTTCATCTGCCGAGATCCTTCCGGCATTCGCCCGGGTTATTATTTTGTCAGCGATGAGGTCTTTGCCGCGGCTTCTGAAAAAGTAGCCTTGATGGATGTCTTCGACTTAAACCAAGATGAGGTTTTGCCCATTCAACCCGGGCACGTCATCGTGATCAAGCAAAACGGGGAAATTATAGAGAGCACCTTTGCTCAAGAGCTTCCTGAAAGGCATTGTACCTTTGAGAGGATCTATTTTAGCCGCTCTAGCGATCCGCAGATTTACGAGGAGCGCAAGGCGTTGGGCAGAGGGCTTGCACAGCAGGTTTTGGAAGCCTTGGGCCAAGATACATCGCATGCCATCTTTACCTATGCTCCCAATTCGAGCCTGTCCGCTTTTCAAGGATTGGTGGAGCAGGTAACGCATCTGACGCGCCAAAAAATTATGGAAGAGATGTTAAAAGAAGGACAACTCGATCTGCAGCAGATCAAAAAGCTGACTGGGATGCGCGTGAGAACTGAGTATTTGATTACTAAAAATCAAAAGCTACGCACCTTTATTAGTTCTGATGGAGCACGCAAAAATCTCGTTGCAGAGCTTTACGATGTGACCAAGGGGATAGTTACGCCGGACGATATTTTAATCGTCGTCGATGACTCTATTGTGAGAGGAACTACTTTGCGCGAATCCCTGATGCGCAAGTTAATCAACTTAAATCCTAAGAAAATCATCATCGTCAGTTCTGCGCCCCCGGTGTGTTATCCCGATTGCTATGGAATCGACATGAGTCAGCTCGGCCCCTTTGTAGCCTTTAGAGCAGCCGTAGCCTTACATGAGGAGCGAGGGGACGAAAAGTTGATCGATGAGATTTATGCATCCTGCGCTTCCCAGCAAGATCTTCCGGCACAGCAGATGCAAAATCATGTGAAAAAAATATACGAGGGGTTGAGTTTGCCCGAGATTTCTCAAAAGGTGGCGGAATTCATTACTCCTTCTGACCTGGAATGGAAGGGCGAGATCCAGATTATTTATCAAACAATAGAGGGATTGCATAAAGCCATGTGCGCAAAAGGAGACTGGTATTTTAGCGGGGATTACCCGACTCCCGGAGGCACTAAAGTGCTCAATACGAGTTTTTTAAAATGGTACGAAGGAGATGACGCGCGCGCCTATTAATTTCTGTTGCAAACTCCAATTTGGCCACCAAAGCGAGTTTTGCAATTACCTCTTTATTTAAAAATTTACATCGGGTAAATGAGGAAAAAAGGGGCAAGACATGATTAACTCTTTTGCAGATGATTTAGCCAAAGAAATTTTTCACGGGGACATCTCCCATCACGTCAGGGAGCACTTTCCCTTGCCCTTGGTAAAGGTCGCCGAGCGCAAGCTCGATCTTTTAAATTGCATCAATGATTTGGAGCTTCTCTTATCGCTACCCGAGCACAGAAATAACCGCGCGGGGCGCGATCGCCATGGCAAAATCAGCATTCCTATCGACGATCGCTGGTGTATTCAATTTCGGTGGGGTTCCAATAGCGTTGATGATGTGGAAATAAAAATAGCCTAAAGGACCCCATGCTGCCCAAAAATCGAAAGCCTACCCATCCTGGTAAAATCCTCTTAGAGGAATTTTTAAAACCCCTGGTGATCTCTTCTCGCCAGTTCGCGGATCTGCTGGGAGGCGATTGGAATGAGAAAAAGGTAGACGCGCTCATCCAGGAAAAGATCTCCTTTTCCGATAAATGGGCAGAGGAGTTTGCGGAAATCCTGGGAACCACTCCCTTGATGTGGCGCAACCTGCAGGCCATTTATCACGAGTGGGAGTTTCAAAGAAAAAGGAATGAAAAGGGTGCCCTCAAACCCTGGAAAAAAGCTGTTTAACTCATGTTATACCAATTCCGAAAAATAATCGCACAAACAGTCTTTTAGTAACATGAGCTGTTTAAATTCCCACTTTTTACAACCTGTGTTAACATAGACCTATGATTTCCAAAGAAAAATTTAACGAATTGCATTTGCGCATGGAGAGATTGGGCATAAAAGAAGAGGACCTGATCGAGAAATTCATTTTAGGTTCGGGTCGAGGTGGTCAAAAAATCAACAAAACCTCCTCGTGCGTGTATCTCAAGCATCTCCCTACCGGGATTGAAGTGAAGTGCCAGCAGGAGCGCTTTCGCGAGATGAACCGCTACTATGCGCGAAAAGAGCTCTGCCAGCGCATAGAGGAAAAAGAACACAATATAAAGTCTGAGCGGCAGCAGCTCACAGAAAAAATCCGCAGGCAGAAGAGGCGCCGTTCTCGCCGCTCCAAGGAAAAGATGCTTGTAGGAAAGAAAATCCACGCTGAGAAAAAGAACTGGCGTCAATCTCCTAAAGAGTAGAGGCACTTGCCTCAGTAATCATTCGACAGCGAAGTCGTAGACCTTTTCAATGGCAAGGGAGTTAGTGACAAGGCAGCTCTTTTTGGTTTCTTCCAAAAGCTGCTGTGCCTTTTCGCGCTGTGAAGGATCTTTAACGCGTAGGGAGATCTGAATCTGCGTAATCTTGACGGGCATTCCCTTAGGGCGGTCGACGGTGACAGTTACGCTGCCCATTATCTTTTCATAAGTTAGGGAAGCCATGGCAGAATAAACCTTAAATGTGGCCATTAGGCAGCTCAGAGCGGCCAAGCCTAGGAGATCTTCGGGAGAATAGGCGCCTCCCGGGCCGCGGAATTCCGGCGGAATCGCGCAAACGATGGGATCGAGATCTTTCGTTTTAAGAGACCAAGGCGTTTGGATTCCTGAGGGGGATTCTCCCTCAGCTTCAAAGTGCATGGGAAATTGCATAACTTAATGAGAAATGATTTTAACGATTAAGGGATGTGTATTTTTTCCAGCCAGAGGATACGTGTTATTTTGCAATGATGTCAAGAAAGAGGTAGAGGTTTGCTTTAATTTTTCCATGCCCATGGTTTGAATCAAAGAGCGGATGGAGGGAAAAAGGGGAGAGGGCAGATCATTCCAATCAAACCATTTCCACTCTTCGCATTTATTAGGTTCTTTGGCTTTGGGCTCGCCTTCAAAAAAGTCGATAAAGACAAAAAGAGTGATGTAGTGCTTGTCTTTTTCAAAGACATTATTCGTCCAGGGCCCGAGGCGCAAGGAGATTCCCTTTAGTCCCGTTTCCTCGTGCAATTCGCGCAGCGCGCAGTCCTCGACATTTTCACCTAAGTTTAAATGCCCGCCCGGAAAGGCCCAATCCCCAGCGCAGTGGGCGTTTTTTCTTTTCCCTAAAAGGACTTTTCCCTCTTTTACGACCACGATGCCGACGCCGACTCGTGGTTTATTTTCATTAATTTGCGCTTCTGGGACCACTATTAGGACTTCTCCGTTGCTTACCCACTAAAAACCCATTATAGTCTTTAAAGAGAAAGGTGCAACACTCACTTATGGATTACGAAAAGTTTTTAACCCTGGCTCTCATCAGTCTTTTAGGCGCCATGAGCCCAGGCCCCGATTTTGCCATCGTGACCAAAAATGCACTCAGCGGCTCTTTCCGCGCAGGATGGATGACTGCGCTCGGCGTGTTTTGCGCTCTGCTCATCCACATTAGCTACTGCGTGTTGGGCATAGCTGTTGTCATCGTGAGCTCTCCTTTTCTTTTTAATTTAATTAAGTATCTAGGTTCGATCTATCTGTTTTACTTAGGGATAGTTATGCTCATTACTAAAAGCAAGCCAGTGGAGCAAAGTGCGAGCAGGGGAATGAAGAAGCAAAGACCCTTTGTATCGGGATTTTTATGCAATCTGCTCAATCCCAAAGCCACGCTCTTTATTTTAGGTTTGTTTACGCAGTTTATCGATCCTTCTATGAGTATGCTGCAAAAGATAGCCATAGGTAGCGTGATACCCTTGGTCGCGCTAGTTTGGTTTATCTTTCTTTCCTATCTTATCACCCATCGCCTGCTATTTAAGCACTTTGCCCGTTTCCAAGCTGGCATCTCAAAGGTCATGGGCGTGGTCATTTGCGGCCTGGCCCTCTACATTATCTTCAGCCCTCATTAAGGAGGAATAATGGATACAAAGAAGACGGTTGTGATTACGGGTGCTTCTAAAGGGATTGGCTTGGCTACCAGCACATGTTTAGCACAGGCAGGCTACAACGTGATCGGAATTGCCCGCAGAGAGCCACGTGAGAGTTTTCCGGGTCATTTCTTTGCAGGGGATTTAAGCAGTGAAAAAGAAACGCAGCAGATCGTGGAGACCATTTTAGAGCGCTTCTTTGTAAATTGCTTAGTGAACAATGTGGGCGTCGGCGGACCACAACCCTTGGGTTCAATCGATCTTGTTATGCTAAAGACTCTTTATGACATGAATGTGCGCACCGCAGTTCAAATGACTCAAGGGTTTGTGGGTAAAATGAAAGAACTTCGCTGGGGCCGTATTGTCAACTTGGCTTCTAGGGCCATATTTGGCGTTCCGGGACGCACAAGTTACGCAGCTGCAAAGAGCGCTCTAATTGGCTGCACGCGTGTCTGGGCGCTTGAATTGGCTTCCTTTGGTATCACCGTTAATGCAGTGGCTCCTGGCCCTATCGAGACAGAAATGTTCCGAGCAATTCGTCCTCCTGGAAGCGCAGTGGAAAAAGAGCTGCTAACTCAAATTCCCATGGGTCGAATAGGACAGCCTAAAGAAATCGCTGCAGCCATTGCCTTTTTGCTTTCCGAAGATGCAGGTTTCATTACTGGGCAAACGCTTTGCGTAGACGGAGGCGGCAGCCTTTGACTATTTCAAAAAATCCAATAGATTTTTTGCTTTTTTAAGTGCCTGTATTAAGAAGATACTAAGATTAATCTAGGCCCCAAATATGGAGTTGCGCAAGGGCTTGCCGAAGGAACATATCGTATCCATAGATGAGGGTGTTTTGCTTTTCACGCGCAGCGCAGAGGAAAGGGGTCATCTCTTGGGTGTTCTTAATATCCATCGCCATTTTATGCGGAAGCAGCCAATCGGGGGGGATGGGGAGAGGTTCTGGAGTGGCATTGATCACAATATCGTATGATAAGGCGGGAAAGTCTTGCAGATCGCCGCTTGTGCAGTCAAGTTCTTGGGCCAGGATCTGCGCCCGCTTAAGTGTGCGATTGAGAATGATAAGCTGTGCCCCACGCTTTTTAGCTTCATAAGCTATGGCGCGAGCGGCTCCCCCTGCACCGAGCAGCAGTAAGGTTTTGCCTTCTACTCTTTCAATGGTTTCTAAGGCGTCTAAGGCGCCTCTTCCATCTGTATTAAAGCCCATCGGTAGCCCCTTTTTTGAAAATAAGAGCGTATTTACCGCTTTGCACTGGCTTGCTTGTGCATCTACTTGCGATAAAAAGGAAAACAGAGTCTCTTTAAGCGGCATAGTGACGCTTAAGCCCGAAAAGCCCAAGCGTTTGGCTTGATATAAAAAGGCGGAGAGCTCTTCGCTGGATAAGGGCATTTTTACGTACACGGCATTCTTTTGCCGCTCTTGCAAGATCGCATTGTGTTTTATATGACTTCTACTCTGTTCAATTGGATGGCCGATCAGACCGTAAATAGCTGTAGAAGGATTTAGAGAAGAATAGCCATAAACGCTCTCGAGTTCTTCTAGGGTGAGCTGTCCTGGTGCTGTTTGCGCCTCTTCTCTTAAGATGGCGTAGTCGATGAAGTTGCCAAAGATAGGCCCTAAGATGCGCGTAATGCGTCCCATGCTGCCCATGCAAATGCCACTCATGCGGATGTGCGGATTGTCTTTAACGCACTGCATCATCCGCAGACTGTCAAGAAGGGAATGTGCATGAGTGGCGATTTTATAGGCAAAGGCTTGCGGAGAGAGCATGCGATTTAGGATGCCTTGCAGATCTTGCGGAGTTGCTTGGCCGTTGTGATAGGAGAAGATAATCCGCGTTTTAGGGTATTCTTTCGCGATGTGCTGCACAAACAGGGGATTAGTGTCGTGTTCGATGTCGACAAATGTCGGTTCCAAGGAAAGCAACTCTTCCAGGATATTTAATCTTTTTTCCTCCGATTGAGTGAAATGGCCGCCCTGGGAGGCCTTTCGCAAGGCGAATATAAGGGGCAAAGACGTGCTTTGGCATAGAGAAGAAATCTGGTATTTATCGATGGCATCCCAAAAGTCTAGCCGTAGTTCAATGCCTTGAACCTTCAGCGAAGAAATGCTCTCAAAACTAAAAGGAAAATTCTGTAAACTGAGAAATAGCACGAACCTATCCCAAAATTCTAAATGTTTGATTTTTGATGCATTTTTCGTCAGATTTTGAGACCGTTTTGCAGAACATACTTGCATAAGTAGGCCAAAAAGCGGTCTCAAAATGTGATGAAAAAGGCGCGGAAAGCAAATGTTTAGATTTTTGGGATAAGTTCATGTTTAAAAAGCATAATATGGTATTCGAAATAAAGCAAGAAAAGCAACTCCATGTGACCGAGGTGTTTTTCGAAAGGCGCGAGGATCTCGCTGCGCATTTATCCCAAGAGGTGCGCTACGCTGTAATTACCGATGAACGCGTAGCTGAACTATATGGCAAATCGCTTTGCCAAGAGCTTAGGAAAAAAGGATTCGACATCTCTTTTTTTGCCATATCTTCAGGGGAGGCATCAAAAGATCGCAACACCAAACTGGCTATTGAAGATGCCCTGCTTTCGCAAAAATTGGGCAGGGATGCGGCACTTATCGCGCTTGGGGGCGGAGTGGTTCTCGATGTAGCGGGATTTGTCGCGGCGACCTATTGCAGGGGCATTCCGCTGATTTCCCTGCCGACAACGCTTCTGGCCATGATAGACGCCAGCATAGGCGGAAAAACAGGAGTGAATACTCCCGAAGGAAAAAACCTGATCGGAGCGTTCCATCCAGCGCAGTGTATTGTAATCGATGTCTCTTGCTTGGATACGCTGCCTGAAGAGGAGTGGCAAAATGGCTATGCGGAGATGATCAAATATGGACTTATTGCTTCGTCTTCGCTTTTTGATCTTCTAGAGAGAAAGGGCAGTATGCTCGAGGGGATAGAGCAAAGCATCGCGATAAAAAAAGCAATCATCGAGAAAGATTTTTGCGAGCAGGGAATGCGTCGCGTATTGAATTTTGGACATACGGTGGGACACGCTGTGGAAGCGCTTTTAAACTACCGCATAGCGCATGGAAAGGCGGTGGCCTTAGGAATGGCGTTTGAGAGCTATTTGAGCTGTCGCATGGGCATCTTGTCGCAAAGCTATTATGCGCGCATTATAAGGACACTGCATTCTTATGGCTTTTCTTTGAAGATGCCAGAAGCGATCTCTTTTGAAGCTTTTTTGCAAGCTCTTTGCAGAGATAAGAAAGCGCTGGGCTCTCAACCGCGCTTTGTTTTGCTAGAGCGGATCGGAAGCACAGTGTTCTGCGAGGGAAAGTATTGTGCATCTGTTCCTACAGATCTTTTACAGGAGGTCTATGAGCACTTTTTGCATTAATCCTTGCTCTAAAGGCGGCCTCAAGGGAAATATTGTGGTCCCTCCATCGAAATCACACACTCTGCGAGCGCTTCTCTTTGCCTTAATGGCGCACGGCAAGAGCTATATTCGCAATCCTCTTTGTTCTCCGGATACAGATGTGATGATAGATGCATGCAGGTATTTGGGCGCGCGCGTTAATGCATTTCCCGCTTATTTAGAAGTCGAAGGAGTGGGAGGAATACTGCGTCCTGCGGAAGACGTGCTTTACGTGGGAAATTCTGGGATCGCTTTCCGCTTTTTAGCGGCAATTGCCGCTTTGCTTCCAAGTTACACCGTCCTCACGGGAGATCCTTCTATTCGACATAGGCGACTTATTATGCCCTTGCTGCAAGGGCTTGAGCAGCTGGGTGCTTTAGCAGTATCTGCGCGCGGAGATGGCTACGCGCCCATTCTGATTCGAGGTCCAATGAGAGCCGGACACGCGTCTCTTTCGGGAGAGGATTCGCAACCCGTTTCCGCTCTTCTCATCGCTTGCTCCTTCTTGCCAGAGCAGACCACTCTGTGCGTATCGCAGCCGGGAGAAAAACCGTGGATTGACCTGACCTTGTGCTGGCTGAAAAAATTGGGGCTGGGCGTTGAGTGCGATAATTATACGCGCTATACGATTCAGGGGAGAGGAAGCTATCAGGGCTTTGATTGCAGCATCCCTGGAGATATGAGCTCTGCCGCATACGCTATTGCAGCAGCTTTAATTACGCAGTCGGAACTGACACTGCACAATATTGATTTAGCAGCCGGAGGCGATAGTCAATTCCTCGCAATCCTTCAAGAAATGGGAGCTTCTTTTTCTATTGACGCTGAGAATAAGAGCATTCGGGTGCAGCGATGCGATGCGTTAAAAGGAATGACGGTCGATCTCAATGATTGCATAGATATGATAACGTTGCTTCCCGTGATTGCCTGCTTTGCTAAAGAAAAAACGCGCATTGTCAATGCGCAAATTGCGCGCGCCAAAGAATCAGATCGCATTGCGTGCATTGCCAAAGAATTAAAGAAGATGGGAGCGTGTCTTGAAGAGCACGAGGATGGGCTCTTGATCTCTCCCTCTCAGCTGACAGGGGCAAGCGTGGAGAGTCACAGCGATCATCGCTTATCGCTCTCTTTAAGCGTGGCAGCGCTGGCAGCACAAGGGTCCACCCAAATCGCAGGCGCTGCATGCATCGCCAAAACATACCCCGCTTTTCAAGCCGATTTTAACGCTATAGGAGCAACGATTTCGTGAATTGGATTTTATTTGGACACAAAAGTTGCGGCAAGACCTATTTCGGCAAGCGCCTGGCAGAGGCTTTTTCGAAAACGTTTATTGATACTGATGTGCTCATAGAACAACAGTTCTCAGAATCACTTTCCATTCGACAGATTGCGCTTAAAATAGGAGAAAAGGCATTTCGCTCTATGGAAAGGGAAGCGGTATGCGCCTTGCAAAACAGCGATGCCGTATTGAAAAAGCAAGCGGTCATCGCCGTAGGAGGAGGAACGGTTTTGGATGCCGAGAATTGTGCAAAGCTCGCTTCTTTGGGACAACTTGTCTATTTGATCGTGGAAAAACTGGTGTTAAAACAGAGAATGATGCAAGAAGGGCTGCCTTCTTTTTTGGACTCTTTGGACTCCTTTGAAAAGATGTATCAAGAGCGAACAGCTATCTATGAAAAGATCGGAGCGATAAAAATGCATGTCTAATAACTCATTTGGCAAGATCTTCCGCATCACTACATGGGGCGAATCGCATGGTCAGGCCATCGGCGTTGTCATCGACGGCTGTCCCGCGGGATTGCCGCTGGAGGAAGAGGAGATCCAGTGCGCCCTTGTCTTAAGACGTCCGGGGAGGAATGCTTGGGTTTCACCCCGCAAAGAAGACGATCGAGCTTATCTATACTCCGGTGTATTCGAAGGGAAAACGACGGGCGCACCGATTAGCATTGTGATTAAGAATGAGGATGCCAATTCAAGTGCATATGCAGCCACAAGCCATCTGTTGCGGCCGGGGCATGCCAATTTTACCTTTCTGGAGAAATATGGCATTTTTGATTTTCGCGGCGGTGGCAGGGCTTCAGCGAGAGAGACAGCCTGTCGCGTTGCGGCAGGAGCTGTGGCTAAAAAGCTCTTGGAGCATTATGGCATCTCTTTGCTCTCTTATATTAAGGAGATAGGGGGAATTGCATCTGCCGATCCCGATTGGAAAGATTTTTCCGCTATAAAAGGCTCTACTCTAGAAAGCCCTCTTTTTTGTCCCGATTCACAGGCAGCGCTTTTAATGCAAACGGCGATAGAAAAAGTCAAAGAGGAGAGAGACTCTTTAGGCGGCATTATCGAAACAATTGCTCTTTCTCTGCCGGCGGGCTTGGGAGATCCTGTCTATGAAAAGCTCGAAGCCAATCTGGCAAAAGCGATGCTATCGCTGCCTGCGAGCAAAGGCTTTGAAGTGGGCTGTGGCTTTAAGGCGGCTCAGATGCGGGGATCGCAGCACAACGATCTGTTTTACTTAGATACGGAAGGAAAAATTGCAACGAGGACCAATTGCGCCGGTGGAACCCTAGGTGGAATCAGTACGGGAATGCCGCTCATCTTCCGCGTTACTTTTAAGCCTACGTCCAGCATAGCTAAAGCGCAGCAGACTCTAACAGTGGATAAGCAGGAGCAGGAATTTTCTTTGGGACAAGAGGCGCGGCACGATCCGTGTGTTGCGGTTCGCGCCACTCCAGTAGTAGAAGCGATGGCGGCTCTAGTGATTGCCGATGCACTTTTACTCAATAGATGCAGTCGACTTTAGTTAGTATTTTCAATATCTAAAAAAGAAAATTGAAAGGGCTTTTGAGGAGAAAGTTCTTTGGTTTTATGGTCTACGCCGGGTTTCTGATAGCGGCCGACGACGACGCGCTCTGTTAATGGTTTTCTTGGTTCACCAGTTCCTGTAGAGTGTGGACGTGTCTTGGTAGGAGTGGGGATTTTCACTCCTTTTCTTGTTTCTAAGGGTGTAGTTGTTGGCGTTTGCACAGGACCCGCAGGTGCATGCAATTTTGTAGGGTTAATTTTGATTGACATAACGAATACTCCTTATAATTAATTTAAAATTAATAAAAATTTCTTGAAGAAATTATTTTTCAAATTAAGCAGAACTCTTTGATACTCTGATAGTTAATGGGCTTGTCTGAGATTAAGAGCTTGTGGACAAGGTGTTTGGATATAGTATCTAAACTGCTAATATTATTCTACGTTAATTTTGTTTTAAATTATATAGTTATTTTTTATGTAGCTCTTTTAGAAAGTTGTGGACCTGTTTGAGGGGGCGGGTATTTAAGATATGCCTTTTCTCGAGCCAGCCTTTGCGAGCCGCGTTGACCCCGGCGCGGTAAAAGGCGAGATTGTCGACGCTATGCGCATCGGTATTAATGCAGCACAGCAAGCCCTTTTCACTGGCGGCATGCCATAATCTCCAATCCATATCTAGTCGCAGGGGATTGGCGTTAAGCTCGATAATTTTGTGATTGGCGATACATGCGTCGATCACCTTCGCGACATTGACTTTGTAAGGCTCGCGCTTGAGTAAAAGTCGACCTGTAAGATGGCCGACCATAGTGGAATAGGGATGTTCGATAGCGCGGATTAGGCGCTTGGTCATTGTCTTTTCATCCTGCTGCAAGGAGGAGTGGATGGAGATAATGACGTAATCGAGCTGTTTCAGCAGGGAGTTGGAAACGTCTAGCGAACCATCGGAGAGGATGTCGCATTCTGTTCCCGCGAAGATATAGGTGCGGAACGTTTTTGAAGCATTGAGCTTTTTGATCTGTTCGATCTGCTGCTGCAGGGTTTTTTCATCGAGGCCATTTGCCTGAAAGCTCGCTTTAGAGTGGTCGGCGATCCCGATGTACTCCCATCCCATTTTTTCTGCGGCGGCTACCATTTCCTTGAGAGTGTTTCTTCCATCTGATGCTGTGGTGTGATTGTGGAATGTGCCGCGAATGTCCTCCTCTTCCACAAGCTGAGGCAGCTTATCGCGCGATGCTGCTTCAAATTCTCCTTTATTTTCGCGCAGTTCAGGAGGAATGTAAGAAAACCCCAGCGATTGGTAAATATCGGCCTCGCAGATATTTTTTTTCGTGCCAATGGAGGGAATGGCCTTTCCCTTTTCTGTAGTCAAACCCCATTCGCTCAACGTCCACCCGCGCTTTTTTGAGCGCTCTCGCAGCTTGATATTGTGCTCTTTGGATCCGGTAAAGTAACAAAGCGCGAAGGCAAATTGCTTTTCCGGCACGATGCGCAAGTCGGCTTGAACGCCGCCCTTTAGCCGTATGCTCGATTTGGTGTCTCCTTTGGCCAAGACGCGATCGACAAAGGATTGCGAGGTGAACCAGTGCATAATGGGTTTGGGTTGCGAAGAGGCTACGAGAAAATCGATATCGCCTACGGTCTCGAGTTTTCTGCGCAGACTTCCTGCGATCTCTGCTTTTTGGACTCCTTTGAGTCTTTTCAACCCCTCCAAAATAGGCTCGGCGATGCTCATCGCCTCCCACCACGTGCGCCGCTTGCTATAGCTTTCCGCAGATGCCAGAGCGTCTAAAATATTCTGCTCTGTTTTGGTTCCAAAACCCTTGATCTTTGCTAATCTTCCCTCTTCGCACGCTTTTTTGAGTTCGGCGATCGATGTAATCTTGAGCTTGTCATAGATGCGTTTGACTTTTTTTCCTCCCAAACCTTGGATATGCATCATTTCCACAACTCCTGAAGGAATGGAGCGCTTCAGTTTCTCGTAGAAGGGGAGCTTGCCCTTGAGGGCCAATGCCGTGATCTTTTCAGCTAGATCATCGCCAATACCTTCCACCTCTGTCAACCGCTCTTCTTGGACCATCTTGAGCAAATCTTCGTCCATATTCAAAACAGCGCGCGCGGCATTGCGGTAGGCGCGCACGCGAAAGGGATTGGCGGCCTTTAATTCCAGAAGCATGGCGATTTCTTCTAGCACGCGAGCGATCTGTTTTTTATCCATGCAAAACCGTTCCCTTGACTTAAAATATTTTTTCCCTCAGTATATCCGCTCTAAACTCGATTTTGCAACTTTTTAGGGATTCCTCTCATAGATAAAGCCCTAAAAAGTTGCAAAGTCGCGCTTATTTTTTTGTTGGTTATTTGTATGCGAAGCTTAAGCATAACAGCTCTGCTGCTCTTGTGCAGTTTTGTTAGAGGATCTGAAACCTCTGCGGAAAAGAATATAAAGATCGTATCGAAATCATGGGTTGGGGCGGGATTTTTTGCCGAGCTGCGCAACGTGGTTTACAATCTCATCTACCGCTGCGATCATAAAGTTCCCAAAACGCTCATAGTCGATTGGACGCAAGAGTTTTTTCCTTATAAGGATGATCCCTTAAGTAATGGATGGGATCTCTATTTTGAACCGATTCCCTCCGAAAAGGTCTTTGCCAACAGAAGCGCCAAGCGACCGCCCGAACCCTACCACGACAATCCCCACTGCATCGAGAGATGGATCCAGTACAGCGCCTATTTGCCTTATCGGCAATTTATCCATGATAGATTGAATGCTTATATTGCGATAAAGAAAGAGATTTTGGAAAAAACCGATGCATTTTTTTCTGACAATTTGGCAGGGCACTATTGCATTGGGATTCACGTGCGGTTTGCGGCTGCCCATTCAGCCGAAAATCCCCTTTGGAACAATTTAAAATTGGAAGACTATATTCGAGAAGCGCAAGAATTAATTGCCTTTCACAAGGATGAAAATCCCAAGATTTTTTTAGCGACGGACAGCCATTTTGTCGTTGAGGCGTTTCTCAAAGTTTTCGACCACTCGCAGCTGGCGTTTACAGACGCTTTTAGAGCGCAATACGACCAAGATCCGCATTTGATTTATGAAAAGCGCAAATATTATCTCGCCCATCCCGAGGAGTTTCATATGCGCAAACCCGGATTTAATGGGGGAGTCATGACGCTAATCGATTGCCTTCTTCTCTCCAAATGCCACGTAATTGTGCATTCGCTAAGCAACGTGCCTGAATTTGCGACTTGGTTTAATCCGCATCTGCAATCGGTTTTTCTACCGAAAACGGCTACTTTTGCGCCCTGCAGCTGTGACAACCTGCTTCGCTTTTTTCAGTAACTTAGCTACGTTGACAGTGAAGTTCTTGCTCGGTTTTCAGCTTCAATTATATTATTGTCCCGTTCGCAATTATTATTAAGTCTAATCAAATGACCCACTATGTCCTCTTCGCTAGCTTCAGTGCTTAACCGATCCCAATGTTTCAAAACATAGATTAAGCTTTCTTGAGAAGCAGTGCCTACCGTGCGTGATGATAACCGTAATAAATCATTCTGGATCTCAATGAGCTCTCGAGAACGTATCTTTAGTTTTTGGATTTTTTCAGCAAGCGATTCTTTAATGGATGGTTCCATAAAGATATTAGTAAAAATGGGTTCTTCGATCGAGTTAAGTTGTTGTTGCAAGTCTTCTTCAAGCTTGCTGTATTGTTGGGCTTGTTTAGGGTGTGTCTTGTAGGGATTAAAAACAGCGATCTGACCATCATCGTCAGATTCTGTTTCTTCGAGTTCCGCATATCCTTCGATAGTCTCTGCTATGCTCCAATCTTTAAAGTGTGAGGCGATTTCTGAAACCGCGTCATGGTTTTGATATCCTAATCTTGCAATCCCTAAGCCGTCTAGATCTTCGGTTCCTTTTTTGCTAGGCTCATAGGTGTCGGTGAGGATGCAATTGCGAAAAATAACAGACTCTTTGGCGCCTGCAAAGGCAAGGTACTCTGCATCTTTTTCTTTAAGAGTAGTGTCTTCAAGCGTAAGTTTGTAAATCCTTTTTTTTGTTCCTAAATCGAAAGCCTGCACATTTTCGCTTGTTAAGGTGTACCCTTTGAGGGTAAGGTCAGTGCGGATTGCGGATAGAATTTCTAATAAGGGCTGAGTAATTTCGATATTGGAGAGTGTCAGTTTTTTAGGGGATTCTTCTTTTATTTGTTCTAATAATGAACTAGTTAATCCTTCTTTATTAACGGGGGGAGTGATGTTGTTAATTTTTGGCATAATTTGCTCCATTTAATTTCTAAATTATATCAAAACAAAATACACAAGTAAACAGTAAACATTTTTTAATAATTATAATTGATAATTTTTTAAAATTAATGGGGGTTTTCTGGTAAAAAGCCGCCCATTTGCATATTCCACATTTTGGAATAGAGCCCGCCTTTAGCAATTAGGGAGGAGTGGGATCCTTCCTCGACAATTTTGCCCTTGTCGAATACTAGAATGCGGTCCATGCGCGACAAAGTGGACAGGCGGTGTGCTATCACGAGCGTGGTGCGGTTTTTCATAAGTGTGTCAAGACAGTCTTGAATGTAGCGCTCGGTAAGGGAATCTAAAGAGGAGGTGGCCTCATCCAAAATGAGAATGGGGGCGTCTTCCAGAATGGCCCGGGCAATAGCGATCCGCTGTTTTTCCCCACCTGAGAGCTTAGTGCCCCTTTCACCTACTACCGTATCATAGCCTTTGGGAAATATGGAGATAAACTCTTCGCAATGCGCCTGCTTGGCCGCATGGTGCATCTCTTCTTCTGAAGCATTGGGCTTGCCATAGCAGATGTTCTCGCGCAAGCTCCTATGAAAAAGAATGGGGTCTTGCGGAATGAGCGCGATTTGGCGGCGGATCGACTCCAATGTTTTGTCTGCAATATCTTGCCCGTCGAGGAGAATTTTTCCGCTCTCAAGGGGATAAAAACGCAAAATCAAATGGATGAAAGTCGACTTTCCGGCTCCCGTATATCCGACGAGGCCGACCTTTTCCCCGCCGCGGATGCGTACGTGCTTGTTGTGGAATAACTTTCTTTCTCCATAGTGGAAAGAGACATCGTCAAAAAGAATTTCCCCAGAAGAGATGACAAGGGGCTGGGCGCCGGGCCTGTCTAGAATATCTTGGGGATCGCGTAAAACTCTATAGGCCTGTTTGAGGATGCCGAAGGATTGGAAGACTTCGGGAAGCTTTCTTCCAATGGTCCACAAGATCATGACCAAACTCCACATGGTGGTAAAGACCTGCACGACCTCGCCTGTAGTGATGCGGTTTGTCAGCCAAAAGTAGACGAGCATTCCGTTGACGCCGAGGACGACCACTGCGAAATAAAAGGCCGAGAAAAAACAGTTCAATTTTTCAACGTAGTATTTGGCATCGCGATTCGTCTTTTCCTCTCTGGCTTGATAGAGGCTGAGCATTTTTCTTTCCTGTTGGAAGCTGAAAAACAGATTTACGGCGAAATAATTGGTCAGACTATCAACTATTTTACCCGATAGATGGGAGCGAGCCTCTCCGTGACGCTGCTCTAGCACATCGACAGGCTGGACGAATTTCAGGCAGATAAAAATGTGCACGCAAGTCCACAGGAGCATGAGCCCTGTGAAAAGGGGATGGATAAACCAAAGGAAAACAGAGCCCAAGAGGCAGGCGACAAAGGCGGGGAAAATAGGCCACCAGAGCTGCTGTAAGATAAGAGAGACGTGCGTGGTCATATCTGTGATCTTATTAGCGAGAGCTCCCGCAAGGCGCTCCATGAAGTACTTGGGGGAATGGCGCTGGATGTGATCAAACATGTCCATGCGTATGTCCGCTTCGAGCTTAGGAAGGGCCCGCCCAAAGAGAAATCCCATTGTGCGCGAGGCGATCTCTATGTAGATCACTAAAAAGATCGCACCGATGATCGGCCCTTTGAGCGCATCCCAGGCCTCAAGGCGATTAGTGTTGTATAGTGTGAAGACATCGACGACGCGATGTAGAATATAAGGCCAAATCAGCGCATCCAGCGCCCATGTAAAATCCAATAGGAGAATGGCTATAAATATGCCCAGTTGCGGGCGGATAAAGCGCCCGATGTAGCGCAACACTTCTCTATAAGTGATCATTCATTAAAAATTTCCGTTTTTAGAAAGCGGAGAGACTGTCCGGGAACTTTTTCAAAATGCGTTATAGAACAGTTGACCGGCATGACCCCGAATCCGGGCATGGGTTCAAAGAACATCGGAAGGGGTGCGGTGTTTCCCTTGGCGCGGCTCTCTGCTTCGATGCCTAGCGTTTTTATTACATTGGCATGAGTCACTACAAGGATGATTTGTCCTAGGTGACGGTTGGCAATCTCATCGAGGGCAGCCGTTGTTCTTTCAAAAACTTCCCAAGCGCTTTCGGGCTCGCCAAAATGCAGATCCAGAGTCATTGAAGGATCGTAAGGGATGATATCCGACAAACGCAGCTTCCACTTATAGAAGGGATCGAGCACTTCTCCCTTTTCTTGGGCAAGCTGCTCTATTTCCCGATATTTTTTTTGGCACTCCTCTGTGCGGACAGTGTAAAGCATGGTCTCATATCTGCCATAACCCGATTCTTTTAAGCGTGCATCTTCATAGAGAGGAATACTCGGAAAATAAGCCGATAGGATGCGCGCGCTTTCGCGAGCGCGCCCTAAGGTGGAAGAATAGATTGCGGCAATTTTCCCATAGCGCTCGGCGAGCTGTTTGCCGAATGCGCTAACTTGCGCGCGACCTGTTTCATTGAGTTGGGCGTCGGGTCCATCCTCCTGTCCCGAGATCCAGCGCGCTTGTTTATTGCGATAGGTTTCCCCGTGGCGGACGATCAATAGGTGGGTGGACTGTGCCCATGTAGTGCTACAAATAAATAAAAGAATAAGAGAGAGAATGTGAAACATCTTTTTCCATTTTTTTGATCCTAATTTTATAGCGATTTAAAAATTATAGTCACTCAAGAAATGCTTTTTTTGTTAATTATGCTAATATGATCTTCATATACTATAAAGCTGCTCGAGATAAGGAATTCCAGACACTTTCGGAACCGCGAGAGGGGTGTTGGATTGATTGCGAGGAGGTCACCCAAGAGGATCTCGAGCGCGTTGCACAGATTACTTCTTTGGATCCCAGGGACTTGATCGACTGTCTCGACAAGCATGAGGTTCCTCGCTTGGAGAGATTAAAAAACGCGGTGCTAGTCATCACGCGCTATCCTAGCGAATCGGAAATGGGGCTCTACACTTCGACGTTGAGCATGATTCTCGCTTCTTCCTATTTTATCACCATTTCTCCCGAAAAAAGGCCGCTCATCCGCAATTACGTATCCCATATGAAATCCCTCTCGACGCATCAGCCCTCGAAACTGCTCATTTATCTGTTGCTAAAGATCACGCAGGATTTTTCCCAACAGGTCAAACGCGTGCGTTTCAACGTACTTAAACAAGAGCGCGAAATCGCCCATGTCAGAAGTAATGAGATCATTATCCTCGCAAAAAATGAGAACATCTTGAACCAGTACTTATCGACATTGGTCCCCATGCGCGCTGTGCTGGAAGCCATCACTTCGGGAAAGTACTTTGAACTGCATGAAAGAGACAGACAGCTTGCCGAAGACCTGCTCAACGCCTCTCGGCAATCGGAGATCTTGTGTAATGTCAACCTCAAGAATATCCAGAGCTTGCGCAACTCCTTTCAAATCATCTTCACAAATAACGTCACTAAGACAATCAAGCTCTTGACTGCGCTGACGATTATTTTCAGCATTCCTACTGTTGTTGCGAGCATTTACGGCATGAACGTCCAGCTGCCTCTATCCAATAATCCCAATGCCTTTCTCTACATCGTCCTCTTTATCGCGGTGCTGTTCGCCGTTTCCTATATTTTCTTTCAGCGCAAAGATTGGCTTTAAGAGACTTTCTCTGAAGGCTCTATACAATAGACTTCTTTCGAAATTAAATTTTGGAGTGTATATTAAGTAAGCATTTCTTAGGTAGTGCCTCAATCGACATGTCGATCGAGGCACTACCTAAGAAATGAGATATACCATTCGCGAAAAATAATCGTATATTTCAGCTGCGTGAAAGCGGCCGCGTAACATGAGTTAAGAAGGGGAAACTTTGGATTCGCTAAAGCGGATTGCCCAGATGCCGCCGAGGCAGATGAGAGGAATGCCGATCCAGGCGAGGTAATTGGGGGTTTGATTATAGATCCACCAGTCCAAAAGCATGGCATATACGACAGCGGCATAAGAAAAAGGCCCCAGAAGCGTCGCTTTGGCATAGTGGAAGGCTCTGACAAATGCCCATTGGCCTAAAGCAAAGAGAATACCTGCGCCCAGAATCTGAACCCATTCCACAAAACCCGGCTGCCTCCAGGTTAATACGCTGACGGGCAAGCAGAGAATCGAGCAAATGACAAAGTAATAGAACATGACGGTATGATTGCGCTCGGTATGAGATAAGAGGCGCAAAGACACCATATTGATGCTCGCTAAAATCCCCGATGCCAGCGCGAACACAGATCCCACGTGCAGGGCCTCTTTCCCAGGCTGCAGGATGAACAGAATCCCTAAAAATCCTGCGATAATTCCGGGCCATAAGCGGTGATTGATAGGGATCTTGCGCCATAGGAGGAAAATAAAAGGAAGCCACAGAGGCGATGAGTTGTTAAACAGCATCGTGTCCACAAGTGAGATTTTCTGCACAGCGATAAAACTCAGCAATATCGAAGAAAGGCTCACTATGGAGCGAAACAGGATCAGCCCAAAGTTATCCGTGCGCAATAGCGATGTGCCGTAATGGATGAGCCAGGGAAGCAGCGTCAGCAAGCCGATGATATTTTGGAAAAATAGGATGCTTCCAAGAGAAATCCTCACGCTAGCATAACGCGTGAGCAAGTACATGAGTGTGAAAAAAAGATAAGCGCTTAGAATGTAAAGTATTCCGATAAGGTGATTGCGATTCATCTTAAAAAGTCGCTGCTGCTTTCAGGGCTTGCTCTTTGGCCAGGTCAACGGCCTTCTTCTTTTTTTCATCTCCTTGCAAAGTGGGCTCGACGATGAGGGAAGAAATGTTTTGGAAGCCGATGAAGGGCATAATGATTTCCATATATTTTTTTTGCAGGTCCAACCCTTCTGCTCCCGTCTCGGACCCGTAAGCGCCTCCTCGCGAATAGACGATCATGAGCTTTTTCCCTTTAATCAATCCCTCGTAGGCGCCGCTTTGGGTCACTTTAAACGCATACCCGGGTTGCACGAGCAGATCGATGTAGTGTTTGAGCTTATAGGGAATGCCGAAATTCCACATCGGCAAAGAGATGACATACTTGTCGGCATGCTTAAATTCGCTAATGAGATTTTCCACTTCCTTCCATGCCTTTGCCTGTGCTTCAGTGTGCTCCTGTTCATGCATGATAGCGTATTTGGCATCGATGACATCGCCATCAAACGGGGGAAGCTGCTTTTTCCATAAATCGATTACAGCGATTTCGTCGTGGGGATGGGCAGAGCGATAGGCATTTAAAAAGACAGTGGCCACCTCGATAGAAGAGGAACGTTTTTTTCTCGGCGATGACTCGATGTATAATAACCTGCTCATGGTGTACTATTAACATTAACTTAAAATTACTTCAAAATAATTAATTTAAAAAATCCGGCCGATCCGCTACAACAGGATAGAGGTGATTGCAAAACTGCCTTTGGGGATTTTTTCATGAAATACATTGTTCTTGTTGGAAGAATATTCTATTCCGCGCTTTTTATTGCAGGCTCTTTGGGTCACTTTAAGCGCGAGACCATAGACTTTGCCGCCTTGCAAGGAGTTCCTTGGGCAGCTATCCTAGTCCCGTTATCAGGGTTAATCGGATTTCTTGGAGGTTTAAGCATCCTCATAGGTTTTAAAGCCAGAGGCGGCGCTTGGTTAATCGTGGTTTTTTTAGTGCCCGTGACTCTGATGATGCACGCCTTTTGGAAAATCGACGATGGGGGAGAAAGCTCTTTGCAGAAAATTATGTTTATGAAAAATCTCGCCCTGCTGGGAGCTGCCCTGCTTATGACGCATTTTGGTTCAGGGCCTATGAGTGTGGACAGACGTTGAACTATGAATAAGCGCATCAATCATCGCGATGATATCGACGGGTACGCGGAGCTGGAAGAGCTGGCCTTGGATTTTTTCTGGTCCTGGAATCGCAACCACGTCGCTAAAACAGTCTGGCAGGTCCTCGATCCGGCACTTTGGGAGCTATTAAAAAATCCCTGGGTCATCCTGCAAACAATTTCTCAAAAGCGTTTGGAGAGCGCTTTGCGCGATCCTCATTTCCGCAAGCAGGTCGATGAACTTTTGGATTCCAGTCGCGCCGACGCGAAAAAACCGACCTGGTTTCAAACTGCGCACGGAAAATCGCCTCTGACTTGTATTGCTTATTTTAGCATGGAATTCATGCTAGGCGAAGCGCTTCCCATCTATTCGGGAGGCCTCGGCAATGTCGCTGGAGATCAATTAAAAGCGGCAAGTGATTTGGGAGTCCCGGTCATAGGCATCGGTCTTCTATATCAAAGAGGTTATTTTCGCCAAATGATCGACAAAGAGGGGCGTCAGCATGCCCTCTATCCCTATAATGATCCCGGGCAGTTGCCCATTACGCCTTTGAGAAATGCCGACGGGGAATGGCTGCGCATAGAAATCGCCCTGCCAGGTTGGTCTGTATGGCTTCGCGCCTGGAAAGTTCAAGTAGGAAGAGTAAAGCTGTACTTACTCGATAGCAATGATGCAGTGAATCTTCCCTTCCATCGAGGTATTACAAGCGAGCTGTACGGCGGGGATTCGGAATTGCGCCTTAAGCAAGAGCTCGTATTGGGGATTGGGGGATGGCGGTTGCTGCGCGCTTTAGGCATAAGGCCCGAGGTATGCCACTTGAACGAAGGGCATGCGGCCTTTGCTATGTTAGAGAGAGCACACGAGTTCATGGAACAGACCTCCCAAAGTTTTGAGGTGGCTCTTGCGGCAACCCGAGGGGGTAATCTCTTTACGACACACACTGCGGTTCCTGCGGGATTCGATCGCTTTTCTCCCGCGCTCATCGAACAGTACTTGGGCAAGCACGCCCAAGAAAAGCTGGGCCTCCCTTTAAAAAATTTGCTCGCTTTGGGACGATTAAATCCCAATGATCCCAATGAACCGTTCAACATGGCTTATTTTGCCATTCGAGGCAGTGGCGCGATAAATGGAGTTTCGCAATTGCACGGCAAGGTGAGCCGACATATCTTTGAGACTCTTTTCGACAGGTGGCCGGAAAACGAGATTCCCATTGGCTACGTGACCAACGGCGTGCACATGCCGAGCTGGAGTTCGGTTGCAACAGGAGAGCTTTGGACGGAATTTGCTGGAGATAAGTGCTGGTTTGGCAATGTAGAACAGGTGGAAAAAAATATTCGCAGCATCCCCGATGTGCGTATCTGGCAGTTGCGCAACAACGAGCGCAAATCGATGATCGAATATGCGCGCGTGCGTTTGTCTAACATGTGGGCGGCTCGCGGATTTCCTCCTAATGAAATTGAACGAGCCAAGCGTATATTCGATGTGAATACGTTTACCTTGGGCTTCGCACGGCGCTTTGCCACATACAAAAGGCCCAACTTGCTTCTGCATAATAAAGAGCGTTTGTTGCGGATCTTATCCGATCCCCAGCATCCGGTCCAACTCGTCATCGCCGGCAAAGCCCACCCCGCAGATCGGGAAGGGCAAGAAATGATTCATGAATGGATCAATTTATTCCAAGACGAACGGGCCAGAGAGCGCGTGATCTTTTTGACTGATTACGATATGCTCGTGACGCAAAACCTCGTGCGCGGCGTAGATTTATGGGTTAACACTCCGCGCAGGCCGTGGGAGGCGTGTGGGACCAGCGGCATGAAAATCCTTCCCAATGGAGGCCTCAACCTATCGGAGCTGGATGGCTGGTGGGTAGAAGCCTTTTCCCCGCAGATAGGCTGGGCTCTGGGCGATGGCAAGGAGCATGGCGACGATCCGGCCTGGGATGCGATAGAAGCCAATGCGATTTACGATCTCTTAGAGCGCGAGATCATTCCCGCCTTTTATAACCGCGATGCCGAAGGCATTCCTAAAGAATGGGTCGTGCGCGTGCGCGAGAGCATGGCGCGCCTCACACCGCGCTTTTCCGCCGACCGCTGCGTGCGCGAGTACACGGAAAAACACTACATCCCCGCGGCGCAGCGCTTCTTAGAGCGCACGGCGGACAAGGGCCTTTTAGGAAAAAAACTCGTCGATTGGGAAAAGAACCTCAAAGAAAAATGGGTTAAAATCCGCTTTGGCGAGATCCAGGTCAATACGCAAAAAGATCAGCACCATTTTGAAGTGCAGGTCTATCTCGATGATGTTCACCCCGATACCATCCGCGTCGAGCTTTATGCGAGCAATCCCGGCGACCAACCTGCCTTCAAGCAGGAGATGCAGCGCGCAAGGCAGCTGACGAGCAATGCGCAAACCTATGTCTACAGCGCCACAGCGCCCACGAGTTTTCCCGCTCAGCACTACACCCCGCGCGTCATCCCCGCTTTCCCCCAAGCGCAGATCCCGCTTGAGGCCAACCTGATTCTCTGGCAAAAATAAGCAAAAGCATGCTCTCTAAATCTTTTCTGGAATAAATTTCGAAAAGCCTATTAAAATTGCGGCCCCTAATTGTAAAGCGATATATGTCAACGATTTCTGAGTTTTTTGAAATTCTCATTTTGATGTATTATGGCGATCATTTCCAATAAACGTGGGGGTATGGAATTTAAACGAGCAAAAATCATCGCTTGTCAGCCAAAACCAAATTATCGCGTTTGGATTCATTTTGACGATGGATTAGAAGGCGAGGTCGATCTTAGCGACTTAGTGGGCAAAGGAGTCTTTAAAGCGTGGAAATCTGTTGAATTCTTTAATCAAGTTAGAGTAGATCCTCGGACTGATACCTTAGCTTGGGGGGATGAAATAGATTTAGATCCTTACGTGCTTAGGGAAAAAATTTCAAAACAAAAGCAATAGAGTCATTCTCACCAGAAGAAGATCCCACTGTCAAGGCCAATCTAATTTTCGGATAGAAATGAACGCAGACATCAGTCTCCAAATTTCTCATCCTTCTCCGAAGGAAACCCGGCCCTTAAGGGCCGGGTTTCCTTCGGAGAAGGATGAGAAATTTACATTTTACTTTTAGACGAATTTTTTGTTAACCTTCCGATGTCATTTGGTATGCGTTAGGAGAAGTGAATGCTTTGGTTTGTTTGGCGTGTAGCCCTGTTCTTGGTGAGTTGTGTTTGTTTCGCTCAAGATCATTATCTTTGGTTGGAAGATGAGCAGGGTGCGGATACGCAAGATTGGCTAGCTCAACAAAGGGCTAAGTTTGAAGAGTATCAGCAATCCAATCCCTACATCCAGGAAATCAAAACGTCTCTGCAGAATCTAAGCGATGCAGATTTGCCGAAAAATTATGTCCGCATGGGCGAAAATTATCTCCTTCAGAAAAAAAATGCACTCTATGTGCAGAACGGGTTGGAAGGCGAGCCTCAGCTGTTGCTCGAAGTCGACAAAATGTGTGGAGACTCTTCGTTTGGGCTTGCGGGCTTTGTGCCCAGTCCGGATGGTCGATTGGTGGCGTATGGGTTATCGGAAAACGGATCGGATTGGACGAGGTGGAATGTAGTAGATGTGGCCTCTGGGCAAAGCCATGCGGAATCTACAGGGAAAAGCAAGTTTTCTACGATGTGCTGGTTGCCCGATAGCTTAGGGTTTTATTATTCGTGTTTTGATGCGCAATCGATCCATGGCGTGTATTATCACCGCTTAGGCGATACCCAGGAGCAAGATGAGCTGATCTATTGCGACTTAAACAACCCGAGTTACTTTTACATCCCGCGGATCAGCTCGGATCGCCGCTATTTATTGATCGATATTATCACGGGTTCCATGGCGCCCAATTCCTTCCTCTATCTGGATCTGGAGCAAAAGGATGTGCCTATAAGAAACTTAATTCCTTTTGATGGGGGAACGTATTGGTTTGTATGCAATAGAGGATCTAAGTTTTACTTCAAAACAAACAAAGATGCTTCGTGCCGCAAACTCATCGTTCTGGATATTGACACTTCTACAAGGCAGGACATTATTCCTGAAAAAGCAGCATTGCTCGCGGCTGTTTTTCCTATCGGCAATTCCTTTTTGATTTCTTATCTGGAAGATGTTTGGAGCCAGCTTGCGTTATTTGATTGCGCGGGACAGGAAATTCGAAAAATTCCTTTGCTGGATAAAGGCTATGTCAATTTTTGGCATGGTCCCCCCGATTCTCACGGAACTCGAGATTTTCAAGAAGCGGATCCCGTTTTGTTTTCCTTTAGCAATTTTGTAAGGCCCGACACTCTGTACCAATTTACCCTAGGTGCAAAGGAACCCGTTGTTTATAGAAAATCAAAAGTCGAAGTGGATTCTAACGATTACTCTATTCGCCAGATATTTTATCCAGTTAAAGATGGGACAAAAGTTCCTATGTTTATCGTCCACAAAAAGGATCTTGTAATAGATGGCAATATACCCACTCTCTTGTATGGATATGGAGGCTTTAGCCTATCCAGTATTCCGGCTTACAATCGCACGAGGATGGCGTGGCTGCAAAAAGGGGGAATAGTGGCTTGCGCAAATATCAGAGGCGGCGGTGAATATGGCTCGCGCTGGCATCTGGCAGGTGTGAAAGAAAAGAAGCAAAATACTATTGATGATCTGGCGACAGCTGCGGAATGGTTAATGGAGAATGGGTATACAAACCCAAAAAAATTAGCATTATATGGATTTAGTCAGGGCGCTATGGTAGCGGCAGCCTGCGCCAATCAAAGACCGGAACTCTTTGGCGCAGTGGTGGCAACTGGCGGCGTGTATGACATGATCCGCTATCCGCTCTTTTCACTGGGTAGGTTCTGGCTGCTGGAATTTGGCAATCCAGACAATCCTACTGAGCTGGAGTTTATCAAGAAATATTCGCCTTATCACAACATAAAATCAGCGATGCGCTATCCCTCTATACTTGTTGCGACTTCGGATATGGATACTCGAGTGCTGCCTTTGCATAGCTATAAGTATGTTGCCGCTTTGCAAGAAGCCCAGGCTGGCAAAGGAGAGATTTTATTGCGCGTTAAGCACAAAGCAGGGCACTTTGCTTATGAAGACATCGACCACGCAGCAGATATGCTAGCCTTTTTTATGAAAGAGCTTGGAATGTAATGAGATGTTATCCATTTTTTTTCTTGGTATTTGCGATGAACACCCTCTGTTCAAATAATACGAATTTCGTTCAATGGTATGCCAATGAGCGAGAAAGTTTATCACAAGAAGAGATAGACTCCTTTTTGGATAAAGGAATTGAGTTGGCAGCTCAAACGGATTTGGTTGATACTCTTTCCAGAGGAGGTGCAGTGTTATTTCCGCATTGCAGCATTTTATCGTGCGGCGATCAAGTTAGCGCTGTGGTGGATTCCTGTTTAGAAGCCTGCCGCAATACGAACAAAAATCAAATCCTGATTGTTGGAGTGATGCACCCCCTAACGCCCGTTCTTCAAAAGGCTAAACGCATGGAGAGAGAAGGAATCCACATAAACAATCCTTACAGGGGAGTTTTTGGCCCCGGGCTTCCTAACGAAGAACTGTTATGCGCGGAATTCTCTTTAGACAATTTTGTCTTTCTTTTGGAGCATGCCGTTAAAAGAAAAGGCATGGCTATGCCCAAAATCGTATTGCGCTATCCCTTTATTCTTTATGGGCAACCGAATAATTTTCCAGACATTGAAGGGTTAAAACATTTAGCACAAGAATCCATCGTTGTGGGGACATCAGATCTTTTCCATTACGGCACGGCGTATGATTATTATGGAGTCTTGACAGACAATCCGAGTGAAAAAATCCCCATCTCCCAAAAAGCTCACACTTTTGCGCGGGAGATCATCCAAGAGAACTTACGTTTATTATTTGAAGGCGATTGGCATAAATATATTCAATATTGCATCGATACTAATAGTGATGGACGCGACGTAGGTCAACTGCTTTGCTTTCTTTTAGGTCCACTAAACGACCATATTCGCGATCTTCGCTTAGTAGATGTATCTCACTTCTATCCAGATAAGCCGCAACCCAATTGGGTAGCCGCAACTCTTGTCGAACTAAAGCCAAGAAAATAAACTCAAATTAGCCGCCAATTGATCGTCATTATTTTTGCTTTATTTGTTCCCATTTTCTAACTGCTTCTTCTGCTAAGCAAGCTGAAGAGTCGATAATCGTAAATGAGGAATTTACCTCTCGTAGTAAAACATTCAAGTCCGTACAGGCAAGTACTAATGTGTCTATTTGTTCTTTATGCAAACTATTGGAAATACTCTCCCAAAGACGGATGGCAAATTTTAGATCACCAGATGTTTTAATACTATTGATCATGTCGTTGATCAGATTTTGCCACGAGGGATTTAGTACATAATGGAATTTCGCGTCATCGAGTCCTTTTTGATAGATCATAGATTCAAGGGTAGGTTGAGTAGCAAGAAGGGTTATTTTTTTTGTCTCATTAGGAATCCGTTTAAGGGTTGCAGAGACAATGTTTAATAGGGGAATCTTAATGCATTGCTGCAATTTTAAAAAATATGCATGAGCTGTATTGCAAGGCATAGCCACAAAAGAAACGCCGCAACTCTCTAATTTTCTGAGACCGCCACAAATTGTTTTTTTCATAAGATCATGGTCAATCGGTCGATCTATGTAGAAAGGCGTTGGCAAGGAGTAAATCATCATAGGCGGAAAGTCTATGTCATATTTTGCACCGGTAATCGACTGAAATTTAGATACCAGTTGATCTATGAATGGCCCAGTCGATTTCGGACCCATGCCTGCTAAGATTCCAATCATTGCTTATTGCGCTTTTGGCAGAATTCTTTTAAAGCGCTTATTTGGGCAAATGATCACAATAGTACAGTTTTGGTGATCGCCTGCGATTTGATAGGAACCCTTTTCTTTTAACGTAATTTTAAACGAGTGCTTCTTAAATTGAATAGATAAGCGATCTTCTAAGCACAGGAGCTGCAGATCGCGATCATCGCCTAGTTTTTCGACACTAATTTTACCTTTATAGAGAATTTCATAAGGGCGGAAAGTAGAGAAGAATGCCTTAGGAGAAATGGAATCGCGCTCACGCGCAACGCTTGTTGGCGATGAGGTAGAAACAGAGATAGACGAAGAGGATGAGGGTCGAAGGGTTATTGCATCTGAGGACATAATTTACTCCGGTTTGGCTTTTAAATCAAAAGTACCATTGGGTTGTATGAGTTGGACTTCAGTAATTTTTCCCTCTGCGTTGGGGACAAAGCGCGCGCTGAAGCCAGTGAGTTCTTTTAAGGAAAAGAGATAAGGTTTGTTGGGCAATAATTCATAAGCAGGCTGCCCGGCAACGCTGGCCATAAGGCAGTTTCTTTTGAACGCGATGACCAGGGAAAATCCCACATCTTCAAATATTCCCTCAAATTGCTTTAAATACTTTTCAGAAAAGAGATCTTCTGAGGCTTTGCGCTTAAAGACGACGGGAGACGCGGTAGGATCAATGGATATGAGGAAGTCTGCGACATCACCAAAAGCATCGCGTGTGAAGCTGCAAGCGAATTTCGAATCGGTATAGACAATTTTCATCGTCCCCGTAAAGTGATCAAAGCATTTGTGCGCTAAGACGGAGGTAATGTCATTATAGCTGGAAATTAGCTCGTCATCTTTTACGAAGATGCGCAAAGAGCCGTATCCGGGATTATCAAATTCTCCGACATAATCAGACAGAGGTCTTGCTGTTTGCGGGTCGGCAAAAGGCGTCTGCGGTTTTCCGGAGGTCAAAGCCAGGAGAGCCTTTTCCTTTTCTGCAATGGGACCTATCCACTCCTCTTCCTTTCCCAATACGCAATCGGCAAGCGCAAAGGAAGCGTACGAGGCAAAGAGGGGATGGCTGTCCACATTGGTGAGCAGTACAACGCCTATTTTTTCCGTAGGCAACAAGACAACGTGAGAGATAAAGCCATCGATTCCACCCCCATGAGTTACCGTGTAATGCCCTTTATATAGGCCCGTCATCCAGCCCAATCCATATCCGAATAGATAGGGGGATTCCTCAGGGGTATTAAATAGGGGAAATTGAATGGGCGTTTGCACACTATGCATCTCTTTCAACATTTCTTTGCTGATAACACGCCTCTCCTCTAGAGTTCCATCGGATAGTTGGACTTGCACCCACTTGGCCATATCCTCTGCGCTAGAGTTTATGGAACCAGCCGGTCCCACGCTGCAAATATTTTTAAAAGGAATAGCGCAGATCTTTTCCTCCGCTTTTCTATAGGGCATGGAAAAATCACCGTCAGCTTTCGAGATTTCCACGGAACAATTGGAGCGGCTCATCCCCAAGGGAGAAAAGATGCGCTTATCCACAGCCTCTTCCCAGGATCGCCCTGTCACTTTTTTAATGAGAATACCGGCAACCATATACATGAGGTTGTTGTACTGAAACTTCTCCCTCAAATCGCATGTGGGCTCCAAGTGTTGCAGCCTGGAGAAGAGCTCTTCTTGGGATGCTTTAGAGTTGTACCAGACAAAATCATGGTGGGGCAGCCCGGAGCGGTGCGTCACCAAGTCGCGAATGGTCATGTGGTGCATCGCATGGACGTCCTTCAAGCGGAATTCGGGAAGGTATTTAATCACAAGGTCATCTCTTCTGAGAACCGCACAGCTTCTACAGGATTTGCAAAAAGAGATCCTGTGCTGATCACGCTTCCCACCAACGAGAGAGGGCATTCTTTAAGAATTTGACTTTTGGCCATTTTTGGCTCCTTGTTGCTCATAAATCCTATCCTTCTGGAAAAAAAAAGCAAATTAAAAACTAAAAACCTTTCGCAGGCAGAGAACTAAATGCTGGATGCGGTCTTGGATCTGTTTGCCCGCGTTGCGGTAAATGGCAAGCACGCGGTAGGGAGAGCTGGCCGGCTGCCAGAGCACGGGGTGCAGAGCGCATTTGTTAGCTAGAAAATCGGGGAGGAATCCGATCTCTGCCGATTGCGAGCAGATGTGGGCGATGAGCGACCAGCTCGGGATCCGCGACTTGATAGGAAGGGGATAACCGTGCACCTCCAGCCAGCTTTGCTGAAAGGAGAGCACCTCCATTTGATCCTCAGGAAGCAGCACGGGTTTGAGGGCTGCGTCCTTTTCGCTGGAGTAGAGTTGGAAATACCCCTTGCCGATTTCCGCCGCGATCACGCCTTTCCAGGGAGCGTTGTCCAAAACGAGGGCCAAGTCCGCCTCATCGTTTAAAATGGCCGCATAGGCCTGGTCGGGACGCATGTGTTTAAAGTCTATGTGGTCAGCAGTGAGCAGCGCGGGCGCTGCGATTTGAGCAATGGCGTGCGTGGTGACGATGCGCATAGGAATTTGATCTTTGGCGATGATCAGATCGCGCAGCTGCTTGACCCAGCCTTCAATGCGCGGAAGAAGGGCGAGTCCCTCGCGCGTTAGGCGGAATTGCCTCTTTTCATGCGTGCACAGCGGCGTGTCGAATGCGGCTTCCACACGCTGGATCGCCGTGCTCGCTGCACTTTGGCTTAAGTGATGTAGGGAGGCAGACTTTCCCAAGTTTTTCAAATGGGCGGCGGTGATAAAGAGTTCGACATCTGCGATGCGCAAATTTTTTAAAAAGCTTTCCCTTTTCTGCAATAACATGGTTTCCAACAGGTTGGTACTAGTAGAATTTTCTATTAATTCTTTCACGACTCCCCCCCTTTTACAAATCGATTTTTTCGATTTCTTATATCGAATATATCAACAGAGCAAATAAAAACAAACAGGGTATGCTTAAGATAAGCGAATAGGAGTTCGAATTATGAATATGAAAGGTGGTTTATTAGGTTTTTTTCAGTGGATATGTCAATTCAATTTTGGAAAGTTCGAAAGGGAAGAGTTTAAAAAATTTATTAGACTTGGGGTCATCTTTGCCTTGATCATCGGCGTTTATTGGACGCTGCGCCCCTTAAAAGATGCCGTGTTTATCCAGCTCGTCGATAAATTCCAGCTGCCCTTTGCCAAGACGGTCTCCGTCCTCGCCTTGCTTCCCTTTGTGATGTTCTACACAAAACTATTAGAAAAGATCTCCCGAGAGAAGATGCTGATGATTTTGCCTACCTTTTATGGGATTTCTATTCTGTCTTTCAGCGCTCTAATGCTCTTCTTTCAAGCCCCCATAGAAACCATCGCCGAGCGCTCTTCTTTCTTCTTCTTTGCGACCAAGGCGGTAGGTTATATCTGGTATTTATTTGTGGAGAGCTTCGGCTCGCTCGTGGTCGCTCTTTTTTGGGCCTTTGCCACAGATACGACCGAGCCCGCTCCTGCGAAAAGGGGATTTCCCCTTGTCGTCGCCATCGGGCAGATGGGCGGCATCGTTCTTCCCTACAGCATAGGAGGTTTGCCCCACCGCCTCGGGCTTTCCACCGACGCTCTTTCCATGTCCTTGCTGGGAGCTTTAACACTGGTCATCATTCCTCTAGTGCGCTACTTCTTGCGCGCCACGCCCAGCAATTTGCTCACCTCCTTTCACGGCGCTGTGGAAAAAAAACAAGACGACCATCAGGAGCCGGGATTTCTAGAAGGGTTGAAGCTCTTGCTCAAAAACCGCTACCTCTTGGGCATTTTTGCGGCAAACTTCATTTACGAGGTCGTCGTCACCATTTTTGATTTTAATTTCAAAATCGCCGCGGGATCCGTTTATTCCGGCGTGGGGTTGAGCAACTACTTGAGCCTTTACGCCTCGAGTGTGAACATCGTCTCCTTGCTTTGCCTTCTCTTGGGGATTAGCAACATCACGCGTTTTCTCGGCATCGGCGTCGCACTAGCTGCGATGCCCATTATTGTGGGAAGTGCTCTCTTTGGATTCTTGAGTCTCGATTCGCTCTCCTTTCTCTTCGTGCTGATGGTCGGCTCTAAAGCGGTTAATTACGCTTTAAACGGCCCCGCCTTAAAACAGCTCTATATCCCCACAACGGCGGATGTGAAATTTAAAGCGCAAGCATGGATAGAGACATTTGGCTCCAGAACGTCCAAGCAGGCGGGCTCCATGTTCAACATGGCCTTGGCGCCGCTGCAAAAATCCTTCGGGGCTCTTGTAGGTAGAGCGCACTATTTGACCTTAAGCGGTGTAATCTGCTTTCCCCTGCTCGCCCTTTGGTTCATCGTTGCCATTTTTCTGGGAAGATCTTTCAGGAAGGCGATCCAGGAGAATCGCGTTATTTGTTAGGCGCAGCGCTCGATCCCGCCAAGATACCTCCGTCGATGACGAGTTCTATGCCTGTGATGTACTTAGATTCGTCGGAGGCTAAAAAGAGCGCGGCATAAGCGACATCTTCGGGCATTCCCATCTTTTTCATCGGAATGTCTCTGGAGATGCGTGCGATATTCGATTCTCTTTCCGCCCCGCTGCCGAGCATCGGATCCCATAAAGGCGTTAGTATGGCGGCAGGGTGGATAGAGTTGCAGCGAATGTCATACCCTAGCTGACAGCAGTAGAGCGCTACCGTTTTGGTGTGATTTCTCACAGCGGCCTTGCTTGCCGCATAAGCCGCCGCGCCCGGAATGCCTACAAGACCCGATCGCGAGGAGATATTGATGATCGATCCTCCGGGGAAGCGCTTCATCGTTTGAATGGCGTGCTTACAGCCTAAAAAAACGCCATCGGAATTTACGGAGTGGATATGGCGCCAGCTCTCTAAGGAAGCGTGTTCGGGATCCTGAGGGCCATATTCTGCCTCCATTCCAATAATGCCCGCATTGTTGACGAGTATGTCCAGTTTCCCAAACTTCTGTACTATGGCGCTTATCGCTTGCTTCCATTCTTCTTCTTTGGAGACATCCAGGTGCATGTAGAGACTATGAATGGCGTTGGCGACGACATGCCCTTCCGCGTCGAGAATATCGGACACGACGACCTTAGCGCCCTCGTGTGCAAACACAGCGGCGATTTCCTTTCCAATTCCTCGCGCGGCTCCCGTGACAAGGGCCACTTTTCCTTCCAATCTTTTCATCTACATGCATTCTCGTTTTGCAATGCCGCTTGGGCGGCGTAATGGACACACTTAGCCGCAAATCCAATAGGGGATAGGGCTGCAGCGCCAAGCCACACGGCTCCTCCGAGCACGCGCCTATAAATACATTCAAATAGCTCAAATGGGAATAGATCGCATTCACTTTTCTGCTTTACCCCAATGCCATTAGAATCAAAAGTGATAATCATACTTCTTCTGTCTGTTCCATCTGCGCGTAAATGCCAGCTCAAGGGCGCGCAGGCAAATTGACGCCATTTATCTGGAGCAGAGGTCAAAGTATGGCCCGCTAAATGAGAATCCTTCCAAATATGCTCCGCTTTTTGATAGATAGCCTGGCAGGCGGGATCGGCATAGATGCTGCATGCAGTAACATGCAGGAGTTTTGCCGTAAGCCCGATCGGGTAAAAAATCAGAAAAGAGAGGGCTGTGGCGCAAGCTCCTAAAACGCGCCTTCCAACAAATTCAACGAGGTCCAAAAGCGGCTTTTGAAAAACAAACTCCGTTTGGTACGACATCTTGTCTTTGTTGTACAAGTAAACGCGTTTAGCAAAGCAATAGTCCTTTTCGACCACGCGGTGTCCGCGTTCATACAAGCAAAATTCCCCTGTGGTAAAGGCCCAGAGTTTAAAGGGGAGCTGCATGCAATTATGTCCGTGTAAACTACTATCTTGTCTAATGGGTTGGCTCATACGATTTTAAATAATTGATTTAACTTATGCATTGTTATACGGCTTGTTAGGACATTAAAGAAGGTCATTATGTTCAACTTGCGGTCTTTTATCCAAGTGCTTTCACTTACCATTGCTTGCACTGCAGCGGGTAAAGCCAGAAGCAGAGCTGCAACGCTCAACATGTGGCGCGGATGCCAAGGATTAATAGCAAAGATCGCATTGGGACCAAATACGCCTTCCCATTGGTCTTTGGTAAAGAGGCATTCCAGAAAAAGCGATGCGAGGAACACTCCCGGGCGCGATACCGCTGCGCTAAGAAGGAGGGAAATTTTCGCCATGATTTCTATGGCTTTGCCAGCGGTCGACTTCCAAGGGGAGAAGCCTCCCTTTTCGTAGATCTCAACCCCTTGCGCGCATCCAAAGAAAAACGTCACGCAGCTTGTAACGTTTTTGATGGCTTCTT
This sequence comes from Rhabdochlamydiaceae bacterium, assembly GCA_036493355.1. GTDB lineage: Bacteria > Chlamydiota > Chlamydiia > Chlamydiales > Rhabdochlamydiaceae > JABDFI01. The sequence continues at coordinate 34,231 of DASXPV010000100.1, read as the reverse complement.
TTACTAAGGGTTGATTTAAAAAGACGATACCGATTTGCACTAGGGTGCTAGCTCCTAACATGGTAATTTCCTCGCACCACCCACTTATAGGAAGTGAGTTCTCTTAACCCCATAGGACCGCGTGCGTGCAATTTTTGCGTGCTAATGGCCACTTCGGCCCCCATGCCAAACTGCCCGCCATCCGTAAAACGGGTAGAAGCGTTGACGTAGACAACCGCCGAGTCGATCGCGCGAATAAAGTGGTCGGCAGTATCCCGACATTCTGTTAGAATGCCATCGCTATGTCCCGTGCTATGCTTGCGGATATGCGCAATGGCCTTGTGAACGTCTTTTACCACCTTTATTCCTAAAACAAGACTTAGCCACTCCCTATCCCAATCCTGCGCTTCTGCGCGCTGGCAAGGGAAATCTTGTAGCATTTTCTGCGATAAATCATCCACACGAAAATGGACGCCCTCGCAGCTCAACGCCTCAACCACTTGGCGCAGGAAAGACGGTGCAATGGCTGCATGCAAGAGCAGTGTATCTAAAGCATTGCATACCGTAGGCCTTTGCGTTTTTGCGTTTACAATCACGCAGAGGGCCTGCTGCAGATCCGCGCTGGCATCTACAAACAAGTGACAGATCCCTGAGCCTCCCATGATGACGGGAATGGTGCTATGTGTGCGGCAAAACTGCTGCAGCTGCGCGCTGCCCCGCGGAATGATGAGATCGATATACTCGTGTAGCTGCAGCATTTCCTTCACTTCCGAGCGCTCACCGGTAGCGATAAGTTGCAGGGCTTGCTCAGGAAGCCCAGCCGCGGCAAGAGCACGCTGAATGCAGGCAATGAGCGCGCCATTTGTGTGCAGCGTTTCAGAGCCTCCGCGCAAAAGGGCGCAGTTGCCCGATTTGATCGCCAAGGCGCAAATATCGAGTGTCACATTAGGCCTCGATTCGTAAATGACGCCAAGCACTCCAATCGGGACGCGGTATTTTGCTAAGTGTAAGTGATTGGGAAGTACTCTTTCTTCCTCAACTATTCCCACTGGATCGTCGAGCTGTATTACTTTTTCTATGTCGCAAAGGATGCCATTTAAGCGATTTTCTAAAGACAGACGCTCTAGCAGAGCTGGTTTCAGTTCTTTAGCCAACTCAATGTCTTGGCAATTAGCCTCGAGAATGGTGTCTTGCTCGCTCTTTACATTTTTGATCAGTAGCTCTAGAGCTGTATTCTTTTGCTGAGCAGAGGCTCGTCCCATTTCGGAGGCTGCGCTTTTTGCAGCCGCGGCTTTTGTTTTGACGTGCATTAGCCTACCTCCTTAAAAAGCGTGCCGATTTGTTTTCCCGCTGCCAGATCAATCAAAACGTTAGGGCGAAAAGAGGAGGCAATTATCGTCCGCATTCCAACGCGTGCGGCCAGTTGGGCGGCCTGGATTTTGGCAGTCATTCCCCCTGTGCCCAGGGAAGAAGAGGTACCCCCGGCCATGGCAAAAATCCTTTCATCTATATGCTCGACTACAGAGACCAGCTCGGCATCTGGATTCGCGCTTGGATTGGCCGTATACAGCCCCTCTTGATCTGTCAAAAGGATAATGGCGTCGGCCTCAACGACGCTTCCCACCAAGACAGCAAGAGTGTCATTATTGCCGATGCGCACCTCTTGCGTGGCCACAGAGTGATTCTCATTGACGATGGGAATAATGCCGCATTCCACAAGAGAGGTCATCGTGTCATGCATGAATTTTCTTTTAGTCTCGGAAAAATCCTCTTTTGTCAAAAGAACTTGTCCGATCTGAAGATCGAAGAGAGAAAATAGCTCCGCCCATGCCTGCATCAGCCTGACTTGTCCAATCGAGGCAAATGTCTGTTTGGAAATCGAATCCTGCTCTTTAAATGCGAGGAGTTCTTTTCCTGTTGCTACAGCCCCGGAGCTTACAAGAACAAGCTGTATTCCCTGATTGCGCAGGTGGGCGATTTGCTGCACTAATCCCAGCATAGTGTTTAAAGATAGTTTTTGCGTTCCTTGTGTCAGGGTGCTTGTTCCCACCTTAATAATAATTTTTTTCATTGCGTTCCTAATAACTCTAAATTTTTTCTTAGATGATTAGCTCAAGCGCACGCGCGAACACATGCACGAGCTGCGGTTGTTAAAAATTAAAAAACTGAAATAGAAGAAATAAATAATTACCCTAAAAAGGGAGGGGGAGGGGCTTGGATTGAGGGATGTTGTGAAACTGTGAAAAATGCCTTTTTCATAGAATACCTATTCAAGACGCAACATATCTTATGACAGACGTTTTTTTTAAGCTACTCTTTATCTCTTAAACGCTGAATTTTTTCGAACATCGGCTTTTTGAGGTTGCGGTAGAGCTCGCCTTCCTCGTTTGCCTCTTGCACAGCGCTTCTTTTGATATCGGCGTATTCTCGAGCTTCGTCGGGATGCTCTCTTAAATAATCCCTAAATGCGATGAGATCTTTCCATTCGCGGCTTTCGGGAAAGCTCAGATGCACATGGTATCTTCTGATCTCTTCTAGGGGATCGGGCAGATAGATGACGAAATAGAGGCGCTCTTGCGTGCTGAAAGTAGGGCGGAATTCATACCCCAGTTTTTGCAGCTGCTCGCACGCTGCCTTTAAGTTCTGCATCTTTACGGCTATGGCGATATCGATGATGCCCTTTCCCCCTAAGTCGGGGACTGCGGTGCTTCCCACATGCTCAATGGCAAGCGCTGTTTTGAGATGCGAGGCGATCCTTTGCTTTTCCTTGCGGAAAAGCTCGGGGAAGAGGGCGTTGTACTCTTTAAAGACGTATTTCTTCATTGCAGTAATTGATCTAGAGTGGGTTTTGTCATTTCACAACCAGAGTAGTTAAACAATCCAGCTATTGTCAAGGAGCGGTCCTCCCAGCGATGGAGGAAGGAAGACATTCCTGGTCCGCCACCCGGATGGCCTCTGCCGAGGAGAGAGCCCTCCTCGTCTCTGTTCTCATCAAACCCAATCGCGGGGTCGGAAGTAAGGGGACTCATATGAGTTCTCTCAAAAGCCAATAGGTCTTTTGCCGTCAACGACCAGCAGCCATTTCCGTGGGGATAGGGTGCCGGGCTGTTATCGTATTTCGGTGGGTTCATTTTTGTTATTTCGAAGCAATCGATTTTGCGCTGAGGAGCGGGGGAACCTGTCATGCCAGCGGGTTTAAAAACCTCGTTTTCGATATGCGCCCGAAACGCCTCCAAAGGCGTAGTAGTAGGCGTTTTGTAAGGGGAATGTTTACCGACGATGACGGCCAGCAGCTGATACCCATAATTGGAATAGGAATGTTCACCCCAGTAAAAGTGCATGCGATTCCAATTTTCTCCCTCTTCGATCTTTTTGGTTGTATCTTCAGGACGCTCCACAAAACCGCCCGTGTGCGATAAAAGGTGTCCCACGGTGATTTCATCCATGTGCTTTTTCAGCTGTTCTAGTGAAGCTTTATCTGGCTTTTGGGAGAGATAAGGCGGGTGCAAAGGCACGTCGATTTCATCGGGATCGAGCAGCTCGCTCAAAGGCGTCGACAGGTCTAACTTTCCGGCTTCTACCAATTGCATAATAGCTGTACGCGTGAACAATTTTCCAATGGAAAGCGCATTAAAAGAGTCTTCTGTGGTGAATGGCCTTTGAAAGGAAGGATAGTGCGCTTCTTGCACAATAGGCCCATTTCCCTCTTGCGCGGCGATGACTCCCGAAAGAGGAAAGGGCACCATTTTGGGTAAATGCTTGACGATATAGGCAGTGCGATTGCCGAAGGAGAGGTGGCGTTGGGCGTATTGCGCCGAGTCTAACGAGTTCCTGGCCGTTCGTGCGGTCATCGATTCGGCTTCCGCTTTAATAAAAACAGCGGGCTGGATTTTGGGATCGTATGGTATTATTGTCATAAAACCTCTTTATTATAAAGTATAATTATATTTTATAAGTATTTAATTGTCAATTGATTATAAAATTAATTTTAAGCAACTAACTTAATGAATAGCAATAGTTTCCAGCCAAAACTTGCATAAAGCGCTTTCCCAACTACAGACGTGCTCTGCATGCCTAAAACCCGCTGGCAGGCGGGCTAAGCCCTCCTGCATCTGGTTGAGGTGTTCTTTTTCCTCTAACAAGATCGATTTTACGAATACCTTAGAGCCTACTGCGCGCAAGGCAGCATCGTAAATAGGGTAGAGCTCTTCGGCGCGCAGCTCGATGGCATAAGTGACGAGCAGGTAGGCGGCTTCTTTGATGGCAGAGGCGCTCAAACCCATCGCACTTAGATAGCGCGATGTTTTAAGGTCGAGTGTTTTTAGATAGTGCAAGGTGGCCACTCCTCCCAGTATATAGGATAGAGAATAGGTATCCATGGGAGAAGAGGTGATTTTTTGCAATTGGCGCTTCAAATGGTGTGCATGGCGGAATTCCTCCGCTGCGTGTTTGAGCATCTCTTCTTTGACGAGCGTGGGATGTTCGCAAGCGGCGATCTTTCTCGCACCGCAGTTTTCTAAAAAGGAAAGTGTGTTGAGCCATTTGGCGTGTAGGGCTTCGGATGCGATGATCCGGGGGAGTAGATGTTGGAAGTCTTCGGCATAACTGACAAATCCTCTCATATGTCTTCCTCGAGTGTAAAAATGATGTGATCGTAAATCGCTTGCACCTCTTCTTTCGAAATGCAGTAGGGTGGTAAGACATGCAGCACGTTGCCAAAAGGGCGCAGCAAAATGCCCTTGCTCAAAAAAAAAGAATAGAGGCGCTCGCGTATCGAGTGAAAATACGAGGGGGTGTCGACCCGGTATTCTAAAACAAGGATCACTCCTAAGTTTTCGCAGCGTTTGAGCTTGGGATGGGAGTGCCATTTTTGGCAAAAGGCTCGATGCGAGGCCTCGATCTCTTTTCGTTGTCGATAGCACTCATTTTTCAGGAGCAGATCTAAGCTGGCGAGCGCGCTGGCGCAGGCGAGGGGATTTGCAGTGTAAGAGTGGCCATGTAAAAAGGCGCTCTGCATATGATCGCTTAAAAAGGCATTGAAGATTTTCTGTGAGCACGCAGTGACTCCAAGGGGAAGAAAACCTCCAGTTAGCCCTTTGGACAAGCAGATGAGATCACATTCTTCTTTCAACTGCTCGCAAGCAAAGAGAGTTCCCGTGCGCCCAAATCCCGTCATCACTTCGTCGGCAATGGTCAAAACCCCGCGCGCCTTGCAAAGGCGTATAAGAGGATTTAATCCTTCTGCGGGATAGATGATCATGCCTCCTACGCCTAGGATAAGGGGTTCGAAGAGAAAACAAGCGACATCTTCCTCGTTCAAGAGGGATTGCAATTGAGAAAGCGTCTGTTTTTCATGCCCTGGCAAAGGGGGGTCGATACATGTGACGTTAAATAAATGGTTCCAAAAGGGTTTGTTGAAGGCGTTTTTGCCTGCAGCCGACATCGCTCCAAAGGTATCTCCGTGGTAGCTATTTTTAAAGCATACTATTTGGTTTTTGGGAGTATTTTGGTTGTGCCAATACTGCAGTGCCATTTTAAGGGCGACCTCTACAGAAGTGGAACCGTTGTCAGAGTAGAAAATTTTAGAGAACCTTCCCGGAAGTAGTGCGAGCAGTCTGGAGGCTAATTCTATCGCAGGCCTGTGAGTAAAATCGGCAAATATCACGTGCTCTAAAACAGCTGCTTGCGCGTGGATTTTCTCCACGATATAAGGGTGTGCGTGTCCATGCAGATTGACCCACCAAGAAGAAATGGCATCCACATAGCGACTTCCCTCTTCTGTGAAGAGATACACTCCTTCCGCCCTTGCAATGGGAATAGGAGTGCGCGCTGTATGCATTTGCGTGAAGGGATGCCAAATGCTGGCGCGGTCTTGTTCTATTAACGCATGAGAGCGGGTATGAGGGATTGCCATTGTTTTGCGTATTTGTGAAGAGTTGCGGAGTTTAGTATAGATTCGGGAAGCACTCTGGCTAAAAAGGAGACTTCTCCGATCCCTAAAATGGCCGATTCGCTATCGGGATGAGGCGCTGCGTTGAAAATAATGCCGAGCAGAGGAATGCGATACTGCTTTAAAACAGACAGTGTGAGCAGGGTGTGGTTGATGCTTCCCAAATAGTGAGCGCAGACGACAATCCACCGGCACTTCCACGTTGCGAAAAGATCCAGTGTTGCATAGTGCTGTTTCAAGGGAACGAGAATTCCTCCCACACTCTCAATGATCAAGGGGTGAGAAGTTTGAGGAGGGGTAATTGTCTCTGGGATAATCTCTCTTTTTTCCAAGCGAGCCGCGTGATGCGGGGAGAGGGGCGCCTGAAAGCAATACGCAGGAGGATGCACGCGCTGTTTTCCTAGCCATGTGGTGATTTGCGCGCTATCATCGGGCGTGCCGCATTGAATCGGCTTCCAATACACGCCATCTAGCAAGAGAGTGAGAATAGCGGAGATAACTGTTTTACCCACGTTTGTGCCTATTCCCGCGATTATTATTTTTTGCATATTGCCTCTATTAGTTTTGCCATTTCTTCAAAGGTGTTAAAGGCGTGCAGGCAAATGCGCAGCATCTCGCTTCCTCTCTGTACGGTAGGGCTTAAAAGCGCTCTCACATCGCATCCTCTTTTGGCAAGTAGTTGAACTGCGTGCTTTGCTGCTGCGTTTCCTGCTACGGGAAGAGAGTGAATAGGCGTGAGAGAACTACTTGGAATGCTTTTGCAAAAGTAATTAATGAGTGCTTGCAGGCGCACGCGTTTGCTTTCCAATAGAGGGAATTGATCGTAGCTGCATTTAATCGCAGCAAGGCTGTGCAGAGGAAGGGCTGTGGTATAAACATAGGGAGTGGCAAAATTGATGAGAGTTTGCTTCAAGTCGGCCTTGCCTAAAACAATAGCGCCGTGCACGCCGAGCGCTTTTCCAAAGGTGACGACTTGAGCCAAGACGCGTTGTGTAAGTATGCACTGGGCCACCAGTCCGCGCCCCTGGGGTCCCAAGATCCCCGTGGCGTGGGCTTCATCGACGATGAGATAGGCTTGATAGGCATCTGCCAGTTTGGCGATTTCCTTAAGGGGAGCTTGAGAGCCATCAGTGGAGTAGATCGATTCGACGCAAATAAACCGCTTGCAGTGCATGGGGCTGTTTTGCAAGCGCTTTTCCAAATGCTCTACATCATTATGCCGAAAGGGAAATGCCTGCGCTCTGCTCAAGCGCATCCCATCGCGCATGGAGGCGTGCACCTGCGCATCGAAAAAGATGACATTCGCAGGTCCGGCAATGGCGGAGAGTAACCCTACATTGGCCATATACCCGCAGTTAAATAGGGTTCCCGTCTCATAGCCGTGAAAGTGCGCGATGCGCTCTTCTAGATCTTGCGCATACGAAGAATTGCCTGTCAGCAAACGCGATCCGGTCGATCCCAACCCATTGAGAGGTCCCTGATTTCTTTTCCATTCTAATAGTGTCATTTCGGTCAGTTGAGGACAGCGGGCAAGTCCTAAGTAGTCATTAGAGGAAAAATCGATGAGGGGGCCAACGAGCTTTAATTCCCGTAAGTTTCCCTTCTTCTTTCGCTGCGTTAACTTGTCTAAGAAATTCATTTATTAAAAGCCCTTTGTTTTTTGAGGCCAAATAGAGCAAACATTTCCGTATCCTTGTCAAGAGACGGATTGGCGACGGTTAAGAGCTTTTCTCCCGCGAAGATAGAATTTGCCCCCGTAAAAAAGCATAGCAGCTGCTCTTCGTAGGACATGTGAACGCGCCCGCAGGATAAGCGGACCATGGCTTGTGGCATCGTGATGCGCGCAATTGCGATGATGCGGAGAACTTCCCAAAAGGAGAGCTTGGGCTGATCTTCGAAAGGAGTGCCCGGAATTTGGGTCAATTGATTGATAGGAACTGATCCAGGATGCGGGTGGCGCGTGGCTAATTTTAAAAGCAGCTCCAAGCGATCGGTTATCTTTTCTCCCATCCCTAGGATGCCTCCGCAGCAGATGCTTAAATGCGCTACCTCGACGATGTCAAGCGTGTCTAGCCTATCTTGGTAGCTGCGCGTTGTTACAAATGCTTTGTAAAACGTTTCCGAAGAATCCAGATTGTGATTGTATGCGTACAGACCCGCTTCTTTGAGTCTTTTGGCTTGGTGTTCTTGAAGCATTCCCAGGGTGCAGCATACCTCGACTCCCAAAGCGGCAATTCCTTGGATCATGCGGAGCACCTCCTCGAATTGCTTTCCATCGCGCACCTGCCGCCAAGCTGCGCCCAAGCAGATGCGCGTCGCGCCGCTCTCTACTCCTTTTTGCGCCGCCTTTAACACTTCCTCATAAGACATCATGGGCTGCGCGGCGATGGGAGTTTGATAGCGAGAAGATTGGGCGCAGTACTTGCAATCCTCGGGACATCCCCCCGTTTTAATCGAGATCAGAGTGCAGACCTGTACTTCGCCGACTCGATGGTATTGACAGTGCAGTGCATGCGATTTGGCGATGAGGTCGATGAGTGCAAGATCGTAAAGCTCTTTCATCTCCTCAAGTGTCCAGTCGTAACGGATAGAGTTCATGAGTTCTCGATTTTCAATTGTTTTGCAAAGAAAGTAGCGATTTTACCCACATATCCACCTCTTTTCAATCCAAAAATCAAAACAAATCCCTTGTATCTAACTAATAAATAGGTTATGAAAGTGTATATAGGGTTTGAAATGGCGCTATTTAGTAAGCGGCTAAAAAACTAGAAAAGAGTTAATGTGAAATCAAAAGCGGGTTGATTTTTTCATGCTGGAAGTCTTATGCGGCAATAAAAATGTGCAGAGAATCTTGATTTTTCTGTTTGTAAACGGAAAATGCTACGGGGCTCAGCTGCATCGATCGCTCAACACACCGCTCACGCCCTTGCAAAAGGCCTTAAACCGCCTCGAAAAGGGAGGCCTCATTCTCAGCTACTATGAGGGCAAAACGCGTCTCTATCAGTTCAACCCCGCCTATCCTCTTTTAACAGAGCTCGAACAGCTGCTGAAAAAGGCATATACCCTTCTCCCTGCGCATAAGAAAAAGAATTACTATGTCGCACAAGATGATCCTCGCACCTCTGAACCTACTCCGATCAATAAAATGCGGCTCTTGCTCACCTTTTGGGAAAAGCTCATAGAAGTCCGGCAATTGACCTTTCACGCCAAATCCCTATCCAAAGAAGAAAGAGGTTCGAATGGGAGAGGGCAAGGAGAAGTAATCATAGAAAAGCAAAGCGCAAACACTCTGATTTTTCAAGAAAAGGGAGTTTATCAAGGCAAGCAAGGCCTTGAGGTGAGTTTTAGCAATGTATTTCGTTGGACGCTAGATCGCAGCGCCGGAGTGATATCGCTGGAGCATCTGCGCCGCGGCCCCGACCATCCCGTGTTTCTCTTTCACCTCGCGCCATCGGGGAAAAGCTCCCTTTCCTCTATCGATTCCCACCTATGCGAAGGAGACACCTATTTTGGGCAAATTCACTTTGATAACCATGGCCTGCGACTCAGCTGGCGCGTTATCGGCCCCAAGAAAAATGAAACGATCGATTACTACTACTCTTGAACCTGTTCTTGCTGATCGGAAGCTGTTTCGCTTGGAGGTTCGTAGAAATAGATCTTGCTATTGGGAAAATCAATGAACATCTGTACGTATTTTAGAAAATCCATTCCAATGAAGGCATCTGCTTCGATTGGCATCTTTATTCGATGAAATCGCATGGGTCCAAAGTCTTTAGTTCCTATTTGGAACATTGACATTGTGTAAAAATCATCGGGAATAAAAACCAATTTATCCTCATTATTAGGGTTCAATTCATTATGTAGATGCATGTTGTCGGGATTGAATATCATGTGTTCATTCGAGCCCCCATCTAAATCTTTGTTGAGAAAGGAAAGAGTAGCTCCGCTGTCCAAAACGCAACGCAAGGGTCCTTTTTCTGTCATAGCAATAAATTCAAGGAAATCCCGATCTAGTAGAAGAGGAGTTTCAACATAGCTTTCAACAGGGTATCCTTCTTTTTTTAATGTATCTAGACTGTCGCACATAGCAATTAAAGAGTTCTTGCAATCCAAAAATAAGTTGTATTTGCGAAATATTTTCCAGCCTAATAAACTGGCAAAAGTATCATTTTCTGCGTCGTCACTTTTTTTACCGTGCACAAGATCGGAATCTTTATTAAATTCCTCATTCACTTCAGCAGCGTAAAAAGATGTTAAGGTTACATCTCCCATATTTATTTTAGAAATTTCGTAGACATCGTTTTCATATCTTTTGCCGCGCATTCCAAATGATTCACTGCGGATAACAAATTTTTTGTCGAGAGTATTTAAAAATTCGCGGGATAGTTTCAAAGGAAACACGCAACAACCTAAATCGAGTATTACCTTAGTATTTTTCCCTTCTTCTGTTTCCAAAGTGATGTAGGGGAGATTTGCTCGCGAAAATCCATTTATAGGTATCTGGTAAAAATAAGATCTTTGCGAGCTAGAAGAAGCATGCTGTTTTTCTCGATATAATTTAGATAGCAAAAAATAAAGCGACAAGCAGTTTGTAAGAATGAATAGAAAAATAAACAATCTTATAAGTTTAATTTTTCTCACCTTTTTTGCCTCCCTCGAATTTTACACTATTCTCCCCATTGTCAAAGCGTTGTGCTTTTCCCTCAAAATAACTTCCATTGCGATCTTTTGCACTTGCACTACCGCCAAAAGAAAAGCGAGGTCCATCTTCTCCACCCCATTTGTATTCAAAGGTAATCCCTGCGTCATATTCGATGCCTTTACTTCGGTTATCTCTACCCCGATCTCCATCTCTATCTCTTTTATCGTCACGGCCAACGAGAATAATTTGGAGATTTCTATTCGTTTGAGTATAGGAGTGGAAGTTGCAATCGAAGCTATTCTCATGTTTTTGGATATGCATTTTGGGGATAAGAACACGGTTCAAGGAGTATTTGCTGGCGACGAGGAGGCCATCTTTCTGGTGTGAATGGGAAGGTAGATAGATAAAATGCGCGTAGTCTTGCTGCAAGGCCTTGTATAAATCATGGGCGTTTTCTGCGCCGGCAATACTTTGAATGTAGACGATGTCGGCATCCTCAAATGCGCTTTTGGCGATGTCTTTAAAGTCTTGGGTATCGTCGAACAGGGCTAGATCAAGGTTGAACAAGGAAAAATGTGCATCTTCGCTAGTTTTTTCCTGGGATGCTCCTTGGAGGTAAGCTGGCGTTAGGTGGCTGCCTTGCAGATAGCTCAATGCGATGTACTTTTGAAAAGAATCGCTGGCACTGTCTTGGAGCAAGCCTTCGGATACAGTGGTAAGTATTTTGTGAAGACGAGAATCGTTTAAGTTTTGAGATGCGAATTTATCGAGATCGTCTATTGCCTGTGTAGCTGTTTCGCTATAAGGTGAGTGTGAGGCGGCAATTTTTTCCAATCTACTAAACTCATATTGCAAATCGCCCTGCAATTGATCCCAGAGATGCAGCGCATTATCATAGGAGTGTTGCGTGTTGGGCAGGGAATAGACTGAGTCTGTGAATTGGTTGACGAGTGACACAATTTGGACTTCGCACTCTTGTATTTCATCCGCAGCGAAACTCTCTTGATGTACTAAGGCTTTGACGGGTGTTGCAATTGCGGCTGCAGAAAGACAAACTGTTAATCCTAATATGTAGGGTAGATGGGTCATATAATGCTCCGGTTGAAAAATCAGCGGCGACAGATTAGCAATTTCCGGCGATTTAACGCATTTATAAAATTAAGAATATATAAAGAGAGCGTGAAGATGAAGAAATTGATTCCCGCAACTTTCTCCAAAGAAACGGATCGCTTTATCATCACGGTGATTCAACTCGAGGATTTTCCTCTTGTTTTCGAGACGATGAATAGCGAGACGGTAGCGGAGGCCATTAGTTTTTACAGTGGCCGATGACAATGGCTTAAGCCGAAATGTGAAGTAAAAAAGCTGTTCATCTGTCATCTTCTTGAATTATACCGACACGGCGACTAGGCGATGATCACTGCCGCGATTATCGAAGTTGAGTGGCAAATGGGTGGGTGTAGCGCCTTTTGCCCAAATCCAGTCGATACGGCGCGGTTTAGAGAAGATAGGGCCATTGTCAAAGCCGGCTTTGCCATATTCGGATGACTGCAGGTTTGCATCCGCACTAAAGCCCTGTTGGATGAAGGGCTGAAAAGCGGTTGCAAGAGCTGGGCTGCCGACAGAGGGCTTGGGTGTGCCGAGGTCGCCCCATTCGTCTTGATTCATGTCTCCGGCAATAATAGTCTGGTCAATAGCATAGGGCGAGGGGGCTGCCGCAGAGTCGATTACTTGCTTTACGTATGTGCCTTTTTGCGCTTGTGGGAAATCGCGCGGGTCGGGGAAGTGGCCTGAGACGACGCGATGAACCTTTTGGGTTGTGGAATCTTTTAAGTCCAAAATCACATGGGTGCGTTTTTTAGTAAAGGTGTGGCCTGCGCGCCTTGCATCGGGAACTTGAAACGAAAGCTGCGGAGAGCTCTGATTCAATAGCTGGAACCGATCTTTTTTATACAGGATTCCCACTCCATGAGAATGCGGGGTATGCCCCTTCCAAACAAATTGATATTTTTGACCTACCGGGCTATTTTGCAAGCGATGTATCATATCGCCTGTAGCTTCTTGCACGCAAACAACATCTAGATCCGCATTGAGAATATTTTTAGCAATGACTCCTATTCTAAAATCAGTATTGGGATATAAGTGCCCACTTGGATCTAAACTATAACCGATTTTTGTAGAGAATTGGTTGTTGGGCAGGGCAGGTTGCGGAAAGAGGAGATTGTAGGTTCCTACGGTAATCGATGCGGAAGGGTGTTGGACAGTGACACGCCCTTGGAGAGGGTTTTGTTGCGTGTTATTGGGGCTCTGCTGGACGACGAGTGTATGCTTATGGCGAAAGTAGATTTTGCCAATGAGCATAGGAATACCAAGGAGTGGCAAAGAGATAATTTTCAACACATTGCAGGTGATCATTTCAATTGTACTGCGAGAGGGAAGATTATTAGGAGTCTCTTGAAGAGTAATCGTTTGATTTTGCTCTTGAACAACATCAAATTGTTTAACGCCTAGCGCGGGAGAAATGCCGTCAAAATAAAAATATTCTTCAAATACATTACCTCGAACGCAATCAGTTCCTTTAATAGGCATGAAAACCCCATTTTTTTTGCGTCTAGAATACTAAAAAGGGCTCATGTTTTCAATATAAAATCACTTTTAATTCCACCCAAATTCAGAGTAGAAGATTCCGCGGTCCATATGCTTGAAAGCCAAGGCAATGTAGTCGATGGTGTTTGAGGGCAAAGCGTTTGAAGGGAAAAATGTAAGTTGTTCGCACTTCTCAGGCTCGAGGTTTTGGATGGCGCCTCGCCACGCTCTGCAATTAAAAAAAATGTCTAAGTTGACACGGTCGGATTTTCTGTGCATGACGTGCACGACCTGCATCTGGGAAGGGGAAAGGGCAATACCGGCTTCCTCGCGCGCTTCGCGCATCAGGGCAGGCGTTGCCGATTCGTTTTCTTCGACATGGCCTGCCACCAAGCTCCACATGCCGTCGCAGTAGCCTGTGTTTTTTCTTAAGGAAAGGAGTACTTTATCTTCCTCTCTTAAGACGAGGTAGGCGTTGACGCTTGTGGATGCTCGCGCATTGCGGGAAGCTCTGCGATAATAGCCTATCGACTCTTTGGCACCGGGCATTAAAGGGAGTATCTCGATATCCGCGGGGGAGGCCCAAAGATGCTCTAGATGCTCTGCAGACAAGCAAATGCTAGGAGTGCGATCCAGTTGCACCTTGAACATGTGGTAGACAAAATTACCACTGGGCTTGCATGCGTATAAAGAGATCAACGGTTGGATTTTTGAAGAAGAATCCAGGGCAATTCCCGTCTCTTCGAAGAGCTCGCGGATAGCGCCCTGCTGCGGTGTTTCACCCTTCTCGAGTTTTCCTGCGGGAACGCCCCATCGCCCCGGTTCTGAAGAAGTAAGTGAGCGTTTTAACAAAAGCAGCTTATTTTCCCGCTCTAGATAGCACGCAGCCACCTCTACCGTGGAGGAAAACCCCGGTGGCTTTTTCTCATGCAATTCAATTTCCAAGCAAGACATACCGGGGATTATACAGAAAAGGCAATTAATTAATCATCTTTGGGGATAGAAGTTTGGTATTTAGTAAAGGCAGCTTCGACGTCATTATTTACTTTTGTGATAAGCCTCGATTGATAGGTTAACTCTTCACATGTAAAGGATCTGCCGTTTTCAGAGAGGTCTGCTCTTTCTCTATCAAGAAGATTTAAGATCATTTCTGCATCATTCATTTCCTGTTCGAGAGCGCGCTTTGCTTCGGCAAAGACTAGATACGCATCGATGCCATCTATAGAAGGCAAACGCTTTTTAAGAAATACTTCAATTTCCAAAAGCAATTTTTGCCTGCGGTTCACTTGTTGCTCATACATCTGGGCTTCATTAGGAAGTTCTTCTTCTTCTTCTTCTTGCTCAATAGGTGGTGTTTCATTAAGAGCAGCGAAAAAAACTGCGTCAGATTCTGCCATGTGGTTAAAAATTGTGCGCGGATCATAAACAATGATTTCATTTTCCGCTTTTAAACATTCAGCGACCTCGATCCTTGTCGTTTGACTGCCTTTAGCGATTATGCATCTGTTAAAGATCACTCTCTCTTTTGTTCCTGGAAGAAACTGAGCGTGGGAGTGTTTTAGCGTGCACTCCTGCAGGATTAGCGTCTTAATGCCTGATTCCACAATAGTTTCGAGCATTTTTTCGGTGATTTTTCCATTAATGAGGGTTAATTCTTGGATGGGCGATTCTCTTAATTTGTTAAGTGGATCTTTCGAGGTATCAAAATCCCGGATAGTTAGCGAGTAAGCGTTATTTGAAATTGCTGTCATAATAATTCCTTTTTAGTTTCGTTTTTTAACGGTAAAATGATAAAAGATGTCGTGAATTTAATTATATGTTAATTAAAAATTTAAATTAAAAATTATAATTAACAATCGTTTTTGTTTCGTTCAAACAATTAGTTCTTTTATAGAGATTCTCTAGGGAAGAGCTCAAATCACCACAGCAATAACTGCTTTGAATTGTTCAAAAGCATCTTCAATATTTTTATTAAGAGAGATGATTTGATTCAATTGTAATAAAAAATTTATTGTTTTCTAATTATAACATAATTAAAAATTAACAAAAAATCAAAATACTTGGGAATAAAAGGCTTATTTTACATTTAACCCCAGGAGAGAAGGGGTGATTTCTAAATCCGCGGGCTCTTTTAGAGGCTGCTCATGATAGTCGAAGTGCCAGTATTCTAGGGGATAAGGGACAAATCCCGCCTCGCGCATGATTTTTGCGAGCAGTTCGCGGTTGTGAAAGGCTTCTTCCCCAATTTCCGTAGGCAAGGCAGCGGGATGATGCGAGCTGGGATCAAAGTAGTCAAAGAGCGTTCCCATATTTAAAAGCCGGCTCGTTGTTAGGTCGATGAGCGTGAGATCGACAGAGCCGCCAAAGCAGTGCCTGGAAACTTTATCGGGGGCGTATCCTAAGCGTGTTAGATCCGTTTTCTCGAGGCGAGGATAGTGAAGCGCTTTACGCTCGATTTCGTATGCGCTTGCGGGAGGTTGGTTATACCAGGTGGAAAAGTCGCGCACGGCCCTTAACGGGCGGAAGGCGTCGAAAATAAATAACCCTAGTCCTTGCGCGTTTAAGGCGTTTTGCGCGCAGCACAGCTGCTCTGCGGCTTTGCTACCGAGTAGGCAGACGTGCGCCGCATGAGGAGAATAGCCATCTACCACACGCCCTAAGAAATTTTCCCCCGTGGCGTAAGCGAGCAAGCCTTGTAGGGGAGAGGCGCATTTTTTTTGGCTCAGCGCGATGACGTCGACCAAAATTTCCTCGGGTTTTTTTAACTCTGCCTCCAAATGGTAGACTGTCGTGAGGATCTCGTGGCCTTCGGTTAATTGCTGACAGCACTCTCTGTGAAAGATGTCTATGGGAAGGGTGGAATTTTGAAAGGCGGCGAGGGCTTGCTTTACGTTTTGGGCGCGCATAAAGTAAACCAGATACAGACCGTCTTCTGCCTCTCGAATAAAAGCGGCCTCCAGCCATACGCCTTCATTGCTAAAGCTCTGCAAGGTTTCTTCTCTGCGCTCGCTTTGAATCGTGCTTAGCCATGCTTTGACTTTTTCCACGCACCCTTCTTTGATTTTGGAGTAGGTGCATATAACCTGAGAATAGTGTTCAACCATAAGAGATCCCAAAAGGGCGTCATTTTAGAGAAAGAGGGAAATGTTTTCAAAAATTTTTCCTTTGGAAAATTGATTTAAATTTTTTAGAGGTGTTGAATAAGAATATGAAAAAAATTAAATTCTTAATCCCGCTTTTCGCTGTTGCGATCGCAGCAGTAGGTATATTTCTCGCCTTGAAAAGCGAAAGAGCCTTGGTTGCCCATCCCAAGGGCATTATGGCGCACAAAGAGCTGCATCTCATCAAGACGAATATTTTCTTAATGCTCATCATCGTCATTCCAACCTTTGTTCTGTTTTTTTTTACGGCGTGGAAATTCCGGATCAAAAACAAGAAAGCGGAATACGATCCCGAGCACTCCCACGGATGGCTCGGAGAAGCGATTTTATGGATTATTCCCTCCCTTGTCATTGCAGTAATGGCGGGGATCACATGGAAGGCGGCGCACGAACTCGATCCCTACAGACCACTGACGGGGGAGTTCGAAACGCTGACGATCCAGGTGGTCGCGATAGATTGGAAATGGCTCTTCATTTATCCCGAGCAGGGGATTGCTACGCTTAATTTTGTGCAATTTCCCGAGCGCACGCCGATTCACTTTGCCCTAGCTGCTGATGGCTCTCCGATGAACTCTTTTTGGATACCGCAGCTAAGCGGGCAGATCTATACGATGACAGGGATGGTAACACCGCTTCACGTGATGGCGGATGGGCCGGGGGAATACGCGGGCAGGGCAGCAGAAATCAATGGTCAGGGGTTTGCGAGTATGACATTTGTCG
The DNA here is from genome assembly GCA_036493355.1 of Rhabdochlamydiaceae bacterium. Taxonomy (GTDB): domain Bacteria; phylum Chlamydiota; class Chlamydiia; order Chlamydiales; family Rhabdochlamydiaceae; genus JABDFI01. The sequence continues at coordinate 17,193 of DASXPV010000100.1, read as the reverse complement.
CTAAATCGAGCTCTCGTGAGGATTTTGACAGCTGGGTGAATGGTGTGAAACAATCGCAACAGCGGCTCTCCGATAAAGCGTATGAGGCGCTGCTTAAGCCTTCGCAAAACGAACCTGTGACGCTCTTTTCTTCTGTGGAGGAGCATTTATTTCACAGAATTGTAATGAAATACATGCATCCCGAAGGACACTGAAATGGAAAATTCCTTTTTAGGAAAATTGACGTCTCAGGCGATTCCCAATGAATGGTACACGATAGGGGGAACGGCGTTTATCGCGATTATGTTTTTCGCTATTGCCGCTTTTCTTACCAAAAAGCAGCTCTGGGGATGGCTCTGGCGAGAATGGCTCACATCGACGGATCCGAAGAAGATCGGCACGATGTACATGATTTTTGCCCTATTGATGTTCTTTCGCGGCATGGTCGATTCGGGAATGATCTGGCTGCAGCAATCGATTGCCGTGGATGCGCCAGGCTTTCTCTCCTCGGATCACTTTCAGCAGATTTTTACCTCGCACGGCGATATCATGGTTTTTTTCGTGACCATGGGGTTTTTCTTTGGCCTGATGAACTGGATTGTCCCGCTGCAAATCGGCGCGCGCGATCTCGCTTTTCCCTTTATGAATTCTTTAGGGTTTTGGCTCACCGTCGCGGGCGGGATTTTGATCAATCTGTTTTTCGTGGTGGGCGGGAGTTTTGCCAATACGGGCTGGCTAGCCATAGCTCCGCTCTCCGAGCTGGAGTTTAATCCGGGCGTGGGCGTCGACTATTTGATTTGGAGCTTGCAGCTATCGGGGTTGGGAAGCTTGCTTGCGGGCATCAACTTTATGGTGACGATAATTAAAAAACGCGCTCCGGGAATGACCTTAATGAAAATGCCGCTTTTCGTGTGGGCATCGTTATGTGCAACGGTTCTCATCGTTTCAGCTTTTCCTGTGCTTACGGCGACGACGCTTTTGCTTTGGCTCGACCGCTTTGTAGACATGCACTTCTTCTCGGCGAGCTTTGGCGGCAATCAGATGATGTACTTTAACCTCATCTGGATGTGGGGCCATCCCGAGGTGTATATTTTGATCCTGCCCGCATTTGGCATGTACTCCGAGATCGTCTCTACCTTTTCGCAAAAGAGGATCTACGGCTATGTCTCGATGGTTTGGGCAGCCATAACCATCACGCTATTGTCCTATTTGGTTTGGCTGCACCACTTTTTTACCATGGGAGCAGGTGCTGATGTGAACTCTTTCTTTGGCATTGTGACGATGCTGATTGCCATTCCGACAGGGGTGCAGGTCTTCAACTGGATCCTCACGATGTTTAAGGGAAAGGTGACCTTTGCAACGCCTATGTGCTGGTTCATGGGATTTGTCAGCACGTTTACGTTGGGGGGGATGGCGGGCGTTTTGATGGCTTCGCCGCCTGCGGATTTTCAAGTGCACAACAGCTTATTTTTGATTGCGCATTTTCATACGATGATTATCGGCGGGGCTCTCTTTGGCATATTTGCGGGAACTAGCTTTTGGTTTCCTAAGATCATGGGCTTCACTCTGGATGAGAGATTGGGAAAGCGCGCCTTTTGGCTGTGGCTTGTGGGATTCTTTGTCGCGTTTATCCCTCTTTATCTCTTGGGGTTCATGGGGGCAACGCGGCGCATCGATCACTATGCGGCATCCACCGGATGGCAGCCTTTATACGTCACGGCGCTGGTGGGATTTGTTCTCATTACATGGGGAGTCATTACTCAAGTGCAGCAGATTGTCGTAAGCATAAAGAGACGAAAGCAGCATCGAGATAAGGCAAGAGACCCCTGGAATGGAAGGACGCTCGAATGGGCGACTACATCGCCGCCGCCTTTTTATAATTTCGCAGTCATTCCGAAGATAAGCAGCCGCGAGGAATTTTGGGAGTGGAAGAAAGAAGAGCGCGTGCCGCACAAGCATTGGGAAGACATCGAACTGCCGAAGAATACAGGCATGGGGATTTACATATCGGGATTTGCCTTTGTGACGGCGTTTGCCATCGTCTGGCAAATCCTTTGGCTGGGCATTGTCGGCATTTTAGGTGTCATCGCTTGCATCGTCATGCGCTCCTTCGACGAAGACACAGAATATGTGCTGCCCGCCGCGGAAGTGGCGCGGATCGAAGCCGCTCACAGGCGAGGATGACCCATGCACGAAGACGTGAAGGTTTTTGGATTTTGGATCTATTTGATGACAGATCTTTTAATCTTTGCCGTTCTCTTTGCATCGTTTGTCGTCTTGCGCAACAATGTCTTTGGCGGGCCCTCGGCGCGCGAGCTTTTTAATGTGCCCTTTGCCCTAGCGGAAACGCTCATCCTGCTCACTAGCAGTTTTACCTGTTCTCTTGGCATGCTCGGCATCCACAGCGAAAAGAAGAAGCCTGCGCTATTCTGGTTTGCGTTGACCTTTGCTCTAGGAGTCTCCTTTCTCGTCCTGGAAGTTTCCGAGTTTTCCGAATTCATCGGAAAAGGGGCCGGTCCGCAGCGCAGCGGCTTTCTCTCTTCCTTTTTTACGTTGGTGGGCACGCATGGATTGCATATTTCGGCGGGGCTATTGTGGATGGCTGTCGCCATGTTTCAAATTGGCATGCGTCCCTTGCTAGCGCACAATGTGTCGCGCATCTACCGGATGGCGCTCTTTTGGCACTTTTTGGATTTCGTGTGGATCTTTATCTTCACCGTCGTCTATGGAATTGGATATTTGACCTGAGGCACTTGTATGCAACTTACAGTGACATCGCGTATCATTGGACTTGTCGGTTCGTTACTGCTAACGCTGGCCGCCTTTTTCATTATTTTGCACCCAGAGCTGTTTCATCTAAAAATGGGAATGGCAGTCATTGCGATTTTCATTTTGGCCCTGTTGCAGTTTCTCGTGCAGTCTATATTTTTCCTCAACCTCTGGAACGAAAAGGGCCCGCGTTGGAATCTGCTCGTTTTTGTCTCGACAGTTTCTATCATCATCATTATCATCGTCGGCACTCTTTGGATCATGCATCATCTCGATTGTCATATGATGTGTGGTAAACCACAGGAATAACATGAAAATCTTGCTTTATGCGCTTTTTAGCATAAGTGCGCTCACTGCGGATATCATCCCAGTGGATAGCTTAAGCGTTTTTGAAAAGGATCTGCTGGCAAAAGATGGAAACGCGCTCATCCTCTTTGATGTGGATTGTACTCTGGTTGTTCCCGATGACGCCGCCTTAAGGCATTGTCAAATACCCCTCATGGAGAATTTTCTTAAGAAATTTTCTCCTTTACAAGGGGCTATCCAGTGGAGCCGGATCTGGATGCAATCTGCTACTTCTCTCGTGGATGATCGTTGGCCTTTGTGCATTACCCAATTGCAGAGCAGCGGAATTCCCACCTTAGCCTTTACAGCTGCCCCGGGTGGAAACGTGGGGTTGATATCCAGCCTGGCGGATTCGAGGATCGAAGAGCTGCTTAAGTTTGGCGTGGATTTTTCCAAAACCCTTCCGCATGTGGAGTTTTTGGAGTTTCCTAAGGATAGCGACAAACAGCATCCTCCGCTATTCAAGTCGGGCATCCTATTTTCCTCCACGCATCCAAAAGGGGATATTTTGCGACAATTTCTCGATGCGATTCGGTGGTATCCCAGCCATGTGGTTTTGATCGACGATCGCATAGAAAGCCTGGAATCGGTTGAGAGAGCGCTTAACGCGATGAGGATTCCTTTCACGGGCTATCATTACCTGGCTGTGGAAAAGCTTCCCATTAATTTGGACCACGAGGTGGCCGAATACCAATTTCGCCATCTGGAAGAACAGGAGATATGGCTTTCCGATGCGGATGCGCGGGATGCGATGAAGCAAGCTGTTCATAAATGAATTTGATTTAATAAATTTATTATAATTGACAATTGTTTTAAATTCATTTAAAATAATATCAATCTATTTCAAATAAATAGTTAAATTATTTATGTCCTCTCTTGTCATAACAAATTCTTATCGATCTCCAAGCCAGCCAGTACCTTTTTGTGACAAAAATTTTAAAGTCGGACGCTTTGCCTTAGATTATGTAGCGGCTATTTGTGTGGCTGTTTTTTATCATGTTATTGGTCTTCCCTGTTTCATAATGCGTTGTACCTTTACGGAATGTGGAAAGAAGGCGTGGAATAAATACACCACGCTTATTAGCATGCAATGGGGAAAAATTTCAGCTATATTGGATAAATACTTCACCTATATGAAACATAAAAATGAGATCATCGACTTTTCTGAAAATGGAGGGAGGCGCGTCGACGAGACGCTTTGGGAAAATAGTGGTGAGGATATTCTTTCAGCAAAAATTAAAATCTTGCAGACAATAGACGATAATGAAGAGGAATACAAAGCCCTGCAATGTCTCTACGGTGTAGAAACAGTAGACCGCTGGGTGCGCACTGTAGGAATTCAGAATCTCGGGCTGCTGCAACGCAAAAAAATGCTAAATGGATGCTGTGCGGGTATGAGCCTCGAATTTATCTCCTCCTACATACAGCAATTAAAAGCTGGAAAAGCGCCTGAGGAATCGATTAAAGTGATTGCTCCTCGCTTTGCGTATGGAGCTTCTAAACTTGCGCAAATTGCCCAGATTTTTGAATCGGCTTTAATCAAACAGAATGGAAGTCGCTCTGATAAAAGTAAAGAAGAGATTGATCGATGGTATAAAGAAGAAAAGCAGCGCATTGCACAGATACAGCCTCGGAATCCTATGGCAATAGTAAACTTAATGGAGTCATATAATGCTCGATTAATAGCATTGCTTTCGGAGCTAACTGCTAGACTTGAGCAAAAACCCATTTTGCTAAATAAGTCGATAGGAAAAGCAATGGGACTCGAAGTAGAAGAGACCGGTGTGCGCCGGTTTGAGAATCCTAATCCTGCTAGAAAAGCTGCGATGCAGCCAGCTTTTAAAGCTTTTATCGAGAATTTGCCTACTGGCATTTACGAACTTACTCTGAGCGCGCGCTTTGATAAGTTGTCTGATCATGCGATTTGCTTCATTAAGACAAATAGCGGCAAGCATTTTCTGTTCGACCCCAATTACGGCACTTTTGCCTTAAAGCCTGAAAGCGCAGCAGCGCATCTGTGGAAAGAAGTCGGTGAACATGGCAAAGTGACTTTTGTCCCTTTCAAGAGCGATATTTGTAATCCCTCATAACCGACTAGTTTCGAAATGAGAGAAATAATAGTTCCAAAGCGGCATGTGAGGCGTATTGTGCCCTCCTTCCTCTCCCATGACGACGTGGATGCGGCCGTTGGGTTGACCTGCCCGCAGACGCTTGATGTAGAGCTGATCATCGCGGTTAAAGAGGATTTCGTCGTTCTTTTGAAAATACAAAAGAACCCGCAGCGATAGTCCCTTTAACAGCTGGAGCGAATCAATGGGCCTAAGGTCATTGTTTCGATATTGTTTGGCTATCCTTTCCAACTCCTCGGTTGATCCTCTGCCATCGATGATTTCTTCTATAGACTTTAGCGGGGCGTCCAAAATGATGAGACCGTTTTGAATGGCAAAGAGCATCTTCTTCTTTTCTAATGAACCGATTCCCACTTTTTTAAGCTGGGCATCGTATTTTGAGCTGTTGAGAACGGCGAGAGTATTGATTAACGCGCCACCTCCTGCGGAAAAACCATAGAGATCGACTGAGGACTTCTTTTCGTCTATCACCGTGTGCTTGATCATGTAGAGGGCTGGCAGTAGCTCGTCGATGGTGCCAAAGGACAACCTGTCGCATTCTCTTCCGTTGTGGATGTTGTAATCGGGGAAGTTAAAGCTGACCAGGGTGGACGTGATGGAAGGGATGCTCTTGAGGTTGAGGGCTATTTCGTAGCTATCGCCGTATCCGTGGAAGCAGATCATCACGCGCCTGCTTTTTCCCTGCAGGGTAAAGGGATGCAGGTTATAATTAAAAAGAGGCTCCCAAGATTGTCCAAAGACGAGAAGCGGAAACAGCAGTAACAGCGCAACAATTTTAATAGCAGCCTCCTAATACCGAAAAATAAAATCATATTTGACAGCGTCGGCTTAGCAACAAATTTTTGGTTTTCACTCGCGCCTTGCCATCGGCAATGGTCGCTCGCTCTAGACGCGAAAATTTATGCTGCATTCTTGTCAAATATGACTTTATTTTTCGCGAATGGTATAATTTCATTTAATAGCGATGCAGGAAATCTCAATCAAGCTATCCAGGGGAAGTTTGGCCACTTGCATCAGCTGCCTTGCGGGTTTGATGGCGTGGGGAAATTTTTCTGAGTAGATCGCGTTAATCGTCTGAAAATCCCCAATGTCTTTTACGTAAATTTCCGTCTTTATGACATTTTCCCAGGTTAAGCCGGCGGCATCCAAAATCGCTTCGATATTTTGCAGAACTTGCCGCGTTTGGCCTTCGATGGCGTGTTCGATGATTTTTCCGCTCTGGGGATGGATGGGAATTTGTCCGGAGACAAACAGGAATTGCCCAAAACTTACCGCTTGGGAGTAGGGCCCGATGGCTTTGGGCGCGTGATCGGTTTCAATTTTTTTAAGAGTCATATCTTCTTCTGTATTTTTGTAGAAAATTTCAGGGTTTCTCCTGGAGTCGGCGTAGTGCAGGATCTTTTGTGCAAATGCATCGAGATGCGGGTCTTCTGCATTTCGGCTCATGTTCACGGCCGCAAAACTAAACGAGACGCCTCCCGATCCTAGGTGAGTGGTACAGCGCGCATTCTTAAGCTTTTTCTCTTTGCAGTAAAGGGCGCCCAGCGTGGGGAATCCATCATAAGCTACAGCCCTTCTTCCCACCCAACGCATCAATAGACCCTTGCTTTCCAGTGCGAACATATCTTGAGATGTCAAGCAGACTCCTCGAGTATCCCATCCACAAGCCAAGGAAACCAAATCAGGCACTACATCATTGACAATGTTCAATTGTACCAAATGGCGGTTTTGAGCGAAATCCTGATCAATTGTGGGCTGCTGGTCGCCATAAAAGGCTTTTGTTCCCGCAACGCCAAGGGAAATGGTATTTTCCCGGAATCTTCCTTGCCAGGCGAGAACGATTCCCACTTTGTGCACTTCCATGCAGTGACGAAAGTTTTTGTATTTATCAACCAGTTCTGGAGAAAGGGGAATATTTAAAACCAGGGAGGGTCCTGCAAATCCCGCATAGGCGGGTTCCTCAAAGCCGCATTTCTCTAAAGTCCCGACTGATTCTCCCGGGCAAAATACATACTGGGTGTCGAGCGCATCTTCTACCCTGCTACCATCTGCAAAGTGCAATCCCGTGATATGCACTCCATCTAGATCCAATTCTACGCCTGTTACTTCCCTTTCGAATTCCATCGCAAAGCTCTCGCCCATGATTTTTTTCAGATAGGCGTAAAACTTGGGCAGAAAGATAGGCGTATTAATGCATCCTCCTGGCCTCCACAGCGCGGAAGAATCATTTTTCCACTGCAATTCTTGGCCGTTTGACTCAGAATGCTCTAAGCAAAATGCCGTAAGAGAGGGGTCGATGACCATCACTGCGCCAGGAGACAAGACTTCGCAGTGAGCGTATCCGATTTGCTTGTAAGTGTTCTTCATGGCCTCAGCGCGCATAGCTGCCCCGGCAACATCGTAAATTAAATCAATTCTGTATCCATCCTGCAGTTGTTTATCAGTACTGCTGGGATCGTGGCAGGGATTATAGTTCGCTTGTTCCAGAATAGCTTTAAGCTCGTCATCCGCGTTTTCATAAAAGCGATGCCATAAATCCATGCTCATTTTACCTAGCTTTAGGAGACTGTTAGTGCGATCGTCGTGATTTTCATCCCTGCCGTAGAGTTCCACGGCATTTTTAAAGCGGATGGCGGCGGCGGAATCATTTGCCCCAGGAACATCGTCTACGCGAATGCCTCCCGGTTGGTTAAATAAAATAGCTAATTTCTCCACGAGTTCCGATCCGCGCGGCACAACGGACAGGATTTCATCCGGAGTGAGGCTGGGAAAAATATTATACGTAGTATTAGTGGAGGCGTTTTTCAGGCTGGATATACGGCCCAGATCAGAAAAAGAGGGTCCCTTCTCGTAAACGACGATGCGCGTTTGCGTGCCATTTTTTATTCCATCCAGGTAGGCGTGATACGATTCTAGCGCTCCAATAAGCCCTCCTCCTATAATTTTAAGGTTTTGCGCTTGGACAGAGGCAAAAGCAGCTAAACAGAGGAAATAAATACGCATTTTCATAGAAAGTACCCATCTTTGAGTAGGGAAGGGAATGTATAGAAGGAAAAAAAATAATTCAATAGACTTGTGCAATGAAGCAGGAGAATACCGCGTTGTGAAATGTTTCTAGCACCGCAAAGCCCTTGAAGTTTAGCAGCGTAATCATATCCTCGCAGCGCCAGTAGCGAAAGTAGCGAGGATGCCCCAACTTAACGGATTCCCATTCTTCCCCTTGACCCTGCTTTATTGAAAAGGAAAGCAATCCATTAGGAGATAGGCTTGCGCGAGTTTTGACGAGAATTTTTTCCAATTCTTCCTGTGTAAAATGCAGAAAGACGGCGTTGGCAAAAATCAGATCGTAAGGACCTCCGAAATCATCTGTCACTGCATTAAAGAGGTGGGCATCGTATCCCTCTTTTTTAAGAAAAGTGACAAAGCCCAAAGCTGCGTCGGAACGCTGAACATTAAAACCGTGCGATTCCATGTAGCGGGCATCCCTGCCAAAGCCAGATCCAATTTCGAAAATGCGCGCGCTTTTGGCTAAGAGGGCAAGAGTCTTGTCGACCCAAGGTTTAAAATCCTCAGTGACTTCCGCGGGACTTTTTTCAACGTATTCCTTGATCCCGGCGTCATAAGAGTGAAGAGTGATGGCGTTGTTGTCGCTTAACATAAGAAAAGACAATATCCTTTTTTATCGGTTCTTGTCTACGTTCCTATTGACCCTAACGTTGCGTGATTGTTTAGTATGTGGGCATCCTGTAAAATCAAAGGGATTTTAGAGGGGAGAAGTCGATGGCTTATACGGTAAAAAAACTGGCCCGCCTTTCAGGCGTTAGCATAAGGACTCTGCATTTTTACGATGAAATTGGCTTATTAAAGCCGGCGTATCAGGGATCCAATGGCTACCGCTATTATGAAGAGCCCCAGTTGTTGGCTTTGCAGCAGATCTTGTTTTTCCGGGAGCTGGGTTTTGAGTTAAAGCAGATTAAAAAAGTCCTTAATAAAGGGGATTTTGACAAAGTGGCAGCCTTGCATTCCCATAGGCAAGTCCTGGAGAAAAATGTAGAGAGAACGCAGCAGCTGCTGGAGACCATCGACAAAACAATTGCACATCTAAAAGGAGTTAAAAAAATGAAAGACACGGATATGTATGGTGGTTTTATCACAAAAGAAAAACAAGCTGAATACAAGCAGTATTTGCTCAATTGCCTAGGAGATGAGGTCAAGGATTCCCTTGAGCTTTGTGAAAAAAAAATGAAAGAGTGGACGCAAGCCGAATGGGATCGCTTTTCCCAAGAGTGGAATGCGATTTGCCAAGATCTCGCGCAATTGAAAAAAAGGGATCTTTCGCCCGATGCGTCTGAGGTGCAAAAGGTCATCCGCAGACACTACCACTGGCTTCCTTGGGTAGCAAGCGGGTGCAGCCGCGATGCCTATATTGGATTAGGCCAAGGCTATACGGGGTTTGAATGGGGAAAGGCGTTCAAGCCTCATGATCCGCATCATCCCCAATTGGCTCAATTTCTGGCCGAGGGGATGCGCATATTTGCCATGAGGGAATTATCCTAAAGGACCGGCGGCTAGCGATAGCCGCCATTTTATCCTGTTGACAATCATTTGATTACGAGAAATTGAAATTAATATTATAATAATGTATAATTAACACTATCTTAATTTGAGGTTTTAATCATGTCATCTTCTATACAGTCGACGTCAACGGCTCTTGTCGTCTATGACCCTACTTTGCCCCATATTTCCCTTAAATTCCATCTGGAAACCCTTGTGGATGGAGTTTATAAACGCTCCTTTGAAGTCGCGAAAAAGGAATCCAGCCTTTTATCGCAGTCATATTGGAAAGAGAGAGTAGTCGCCGGAGTTGCCAGCGGGGTGAGGCATCTCTATATTGACAAAGAGGTGGGCGAGAAAATGGCGCGGCTCATTTTGCATAATTTTTCCAAGGGAACTTATGATGGTTATGCAAGCTTATATGAATTCAAAGATGCAATTTTAAAGGATTTAAGATCTGTTTATCCAGATAAGCATTTGGACTTGCTTTGTACGGAAGAGGCGATTCCGCGGTGTGATCCTGATCGCAGCTTGCACACCCTAAGACCAGAAGAATATACCGAGGAGCAAACGCAATATTTGGCATCCTTAAAGAACACGGATCAACCTGATTTGTCGCATGCAGTTAGAGCTAGTATTATTCCCGGAACAAATATCGGCTATTTCCAAATTAATGAATTCTTTTCACCCGATTTTCCTGAAGCGATGAAAGACATTGATGAAGGCATGAAAAGTGTTGTCGATGCTGAAGCTTTGATTATCGATTTGCGGAATAATACTGGAGGAAACCCTGCGACTGTTGCCTACCTGGCTAGCTACTTATTTGATTCTAGGCAGCTATGGAATCAAATCTATCAACGCTCTACTGACGAGACGACCTCCTTTTACGTCGAGCCGGAGAAATTAGAGCACGTTTTTGGCGGGAAAAAACTCGTTTATGTGTTAACAAGCAGTAGAACATTTTCCGCTGCAGAAGAGCTGGCCTACGGCCTGCAATCTTGCGGAAGAGCTAAAATCGTCGGCCAAACGACTAAGGGAGGTGCGCATACTGTAAGGCCGTATGTAGTGGATGACCACACCTATATAATAGTTCCTTACACGACATCCATCAATCCCCATACCAGCAAAAATTGGGAAGGAACAGGCGTAATGCCCGACATCCCGATCTCGACGGAATACATGCGTTAAAGCCCCCTGCGGCAGAAGCAATCAACCAAATGATCGTCGACCATGCCCACGGCTTGCATATAGGCGTAAATGATGGTAGGACCTACAAAAGTCATACCGCGCTTTTTTAGGTCTTTTGAAAGGGCGATGCTCTCTGGAGATTCCGGAGGGATTTCTTTTAACGATTTCCACTGGTTGACGATGGGCTTGTTTTTTACAAATTGCCACACATAGCGATCAAATGTCCCAAATTCCTTCTGAATGCTTAAAAATACGGCTGCATTTTGCCGCGCGCCGTAAATCTTGCGCCGGTTGCGGATGATAGCGGGATTTTGGGTCAATGTTTCGAGATCTGCATCGGTCATCGCCGCAACGCGCTTGGGATCAAAGTTGTGGAAGAGGGCGCGATAGCCTTTGCGCTTTTTGAGGATTGTTTCCCAATTCAAGCCAGCCTGAGCACCTTCTAAAATCAAGAACTCAAAAAGGCTCTGATCGTCATGTATGGGAATGCCCCATTCGCGATCGTGATACTCTGCGTAGAGAGGCAGAGCATCACCAAAGCAGCGTTTTTTAGAGATTTTTTCTGAGGAGGAACATCTTTGAGTCTTTGTCATAGCCCTCGCGAGTAAATTCAACGGTAAAACCTAGTTTTTTATAGAAGGGGAGCGCTTCCCAGTCCATCGTATTGGCCGTGACGAAGCGCGCTCCGCGCTCTTTGCCGATTTTTTCCGCTTCCTGCATCAGCTTCTTTCCCCATCCCTGGCCGCGCAAGGCAGGAGCAACCCAAAGGCTGTCGACGTAAAGAGATCCATAATACGTAGTTCCGCACACGCCTCCCAGGACGTTTTGATTGCGGTCTTTGAGAAAGATGCTAAAGGGGCGGATGGGAGGCAGCCGCTTGGCTTGGAAGGCCTCCTCGCTGATGCCGCGGTAAAGGATTTCCTCATAGGGAATGGTGTCGTAGCGTTCCAAATGATAGTCGGGGGCGAGGAGCTTTTGCATGCTCAATCGCATCATGTAGTGGGGGTGGGGGCTATGCGAGGGAATGAATTCGCCGACGATCTCAAAGCCTACTTTTTTGTAGATGTGGATGGCATGGGCATTAGTGGCTTCCGGGTCAATTAACACCTCGCTAACGTCGGGAAATTGGCTGAGGAGAAACTCTTTGATCACAACGTGGGAAAGCCCCTTGCCCAAGTAGTCATCCTCTCCGATCAAAAGGTCCAGCGTGATCGCATTTCCCGATTCTGTGCACCATTGGGATACTGCGTCAGTTGGTTTGCGAACCTGCGAGGTGATTAGAAAAGCAAAAGGGCGGTCCCGTTCGTAGCCTAACCAATACTGCGCAAAGGAGGGTCCCTTTAAAAAATCATCCAGGTGGTTGAGGGTATTTTGCAAGCCCTGCCCGTAAAACCATTTGGCCGCGTGAGGTTTTTTCAACCAGCTATGCACAAGGGAGCGATGTTCTTTATCTACAGGTTTGAATTGAAAGCGAAACATGTTTTTGCCAAAAGACACAATATAGCAATACTACTGATTTACCGCTTCGTAAAGAATTTGGGCAAAACTTTGAGGAGAAAAGCGCTGTGCTTTTTCGCTAACTAAAAAGGCTCTGATGTTTTCGATATATCTTTCGTATACTTCCTTCGACATGGATTTCATAAACTGATAGAGCTCTTCATTATTATTAAAGTCGCGGTAGTCAATAAAACAATTTTTAGGAATGTATTCCTCGACGTTGGGAGCACCAAAATAAACTGGGACGCAGCCTGCGGCAAAACAGGGAAAAATCTTTTCGCTAATATATCCGTTTAGGGTGGTATTATTCTCAAAACAGATGCAAAAACGATAGTTTTTCAATATATCGATTTTTTCCTTTCCGCAATTCTTCCCAGGGATCCGCCCTTTGTAAAACTTGTTACAAGATAATTCATAGAGATAAGGAGACCCGTAAAATTCCAACTCTCCCTTGGGCTTTGTCAAGAAAAACGCCAATATGGCCCCTCGGTGTGGTATAGACCAATTGCGCACGACCATCGTACATAATTTTTTTTCCTCAAATGGAGCGAGCACATCTATCATGGGTAATAAATCAGGAAAACAATATTTGAAAAATTTTACATTATCAATTGCAGCATCATCCCATGTATAGACACGACAATAGGGCTCGGCATCTTCATAAGAATATTGTGCTGGCTCCATCATAAACAAAACAGTTTTTTCGAGGGGAAGCACCCTAAGATCGGCAATGGGTTCATAACTAGAAAACACTACATAGCGTTTGATGGAGCGATGATCTTTTGTGATGGGAACAGGATGCTGTAGATCAACGAAGCGCAGTGAATAAGCATTTCGAATTTTTTCAAAACATCCTTCAGCTAAATTTTCTTCAGTGTAGAAGCTGGAGATGACTTCTACGACTTCTGCGTAAAGCGAAACTCCAATTAATAAAACACACGCCAGGCTGATTTTTTTATCATTCTTTCCTAAAAAGGATGGTATTCTCTCGATCGAGAGAGGTAACAATTTCGCATGCCTCTAAAAGTGCGCAAAAGGATTGAATTTTAGGCTGTTTTCGATTCACCATAATGTAAAAATTCGAAAGCAAGATGTACCCTCCCTTTTTACTTTTCGCAAATATAGCTTATAGTAATTTAAAACAATATTGAGAAAATCTCCCGCGTCGGCTTTGCAGAAAATTTTTCGTCTTCTCTCGCGCCTTGTACTCGTACAATGGTCGCTCGCTCCAGACAAAAAATTTTCGCAGCCTCCTTGCATATTTTTCTCAATCTTGTTTTAAATCACTATAACATCGCGCAAAGAACCTATTTCGGAATAATCTCCATCTAAATGCAAGAAGTCGATCTGATCGGGAATATCATTAACTGCAAGTAGAGATGGTTTATGAATTATTGTGGTGTAGGAGTCCAGATTCCAATTGTTTATGAGTGAGCCACATGAAGATTCTTTTCGCGTTGTTCATATCGATCTGAGACCACCAAAATCTATTGGGGTCATTTTGTGCTAAATACTTAATTGTTTCCTCATTTAACCTCGCTAAATTTTAGGCAGCTCATGGTAAAAATTCCTTAGTTTTTCTGCACGTAGAAAATACAACTTGATTGATATCCCAATGTGGCCTAAATTTTCTCGATTTTGAAAAGGGTGGATGTGATGAAAAAGTTGTTACTCATTTTGATTTGCTTGTTTAGCATTATAGCATATGGAAATGCAGCCAATTATTTTTACGATACTCATCAGGTTAGATACGAGCTTTACCAGACAAATGGGAGAAAGAACTATAACTGGCTGTTTCTTCCGGGCGGACCAGGTTTGGATTCCGGTTATTTGCGCGATCTTATAGACAGACTCGAATTGCCAGGCAACGTATGGCTGATCGACTTGCCAGGAAATGGTGGGAACCTGCCTGATGCCTTCGCTGAAAATTACGATCACTGGATGGAGTTTTTCCCGGCACTCTTCGAAAGGTTTGCTAACCCTATATTAGTCGGGCATTCTTTTGGGGGGATGTTTCCTTTGCTATTTCCCGAGCTGGAAAAGCATCTCAAGGGGTTTGTCATTTTGAATTCCGCTCCCGGTTTGTGGATGGAAGAGGCTGTGAAATATTCTAAGCAATTCAACTTGCCCGACTTAAGCGAAGGCATGGCGGAATTCACTTCGCATCCCACTCAAGAAACTTTCCTGGCGGCCGTAGATGCTTGCATGCCCTATTATTTCCCCAAAGAGACTTTGGAACAGGGGAGAAAGGTGTTTTTTCAGCATGTCTCGCGCTGGCAGCCGGCGGTATGGTGGCAGCAGAAAGCCGTCGAGCTAAATTTTTCTGCCAAATGGATTCCCCAAAGCGTTCCGACTCTAATCTTGGGCGCAAAATACGATTGCATTTGTCCTTTTTCTTTATTTAAAAAAGATAAGCGGTTTTCGCGGCAGAATATACGGTTTGCATTTATTGAGAACGCTGGACATGTTCCTTGGATAGAAAACCCTGCAGCCGTGCGCAAGGCATTCGATGCGTTTTGCTCCCGACTCAATACCCATTAGTTTTTCATATAGCTTGCACTATCGCCAAGCGAAAGGGAGTTGTTTTCCTTCGCGTGCTTCTCTTTTACTAGTATTGCTTTTTTAAGGCGTTTTGCCATAAGACGCTAGCGAGGAAATTGTGTATTATTTGTAAGGTAGGCATAGAAAAAGATTTAATCAAGCAAAGAGGGAAAGATGAAAACTTACAAAGCGGTTGAAGTGGCAAGTCCCGGAAAACTCAGGATGGGGAAAGGCCGCTACGCGAACCGGGGATGGGCCAAGTCAGGTTGCAAGTGGATGCAGCAGGGGTTTGTCATACTGATGCTATGGCGATAGAGGGGCAGTGGCTGGGCATTCGCTTTCCCCTGGTTCCGGGCCATGAGATCGCCGGACGGATCGACGCGGTGGGGGAAGGGGTGAAGAATTGGAAAGTGGGGCAGTCTGTAGGCGTGGATTGGTATGGCGGGCATTGCGGGGAATGCGAGCCATGCAGGCGAGGCTATTTTATCAATTGCATCCGTTTGATCATCCCGGGAATTACAACAGATGGCGGCTATGCGGAGTCCGCGATTGTCGAAGCGCGGACTTTGGCGCGCATCCCCGAAGGGCTAACTCCGGAGCAGGCAGCCCCCTCTTTTTTGCGCGGGGGTTACTATATTTAACGCATTGCGCAATGCACAGCTGCGCCCGGGGGATACCGTCGCCATTCAAGGAGGCTGATTATTGTGGGAGTTTCGACAGAATCCGTCGGATTTTCTCCCGCCCCACTCATCTTAGGCTCGCGCAAGATTCAGGGAGAAGCTGCAGGAACGGCGATGAATAACGGGGATATGCTTAAATTCAGCCTTGAGCAGAAAGTCAAATGCATGATCGAGGTCGTGCCTCTGGAAAAGGCTCCGGAAGCCTATGCGAAAATGATGGCGAATAAGGCCAGATTCCGCATGGTTTTAAAGATCACTTAATACATTGCAAAAAATAAAGTCATATTTGACAGCGTCGGCTTAGCAACAAATTTTTGGTCTTCACTCGCGCCTTGCCATCGGCACTGGTCGCTCGCTCTAGACGTAAAAATTTATGCTGCCTTCTTGTCAAATATGACTTTATTTTTTGCGAATGGTATAAGATTTGATAAACTTGAGCAGATCCGCGTGCACCTTGTCTTTATGTGTTTCAGTCAGCCCATGCGGTGCGCCGCTGTAGACAACAAGCTTAGCTCCTTTGATCAGCTTTGCCGAAGCACGGCCTGCGGCATCGATGGGGACGACTTGGTCATCGTCGCCATGGATGACTAGGGTAGGCACGTCGAATTTTTTAAGGTCTTGCGTGAAATCCGTTTCAGAAAAGGCTTTGATGCATTCATAGGTATTGATGTGTCCTGCCATCATGCCTTGCAGCCACCACCAATCAATCAAGCTTTGAGAAATTTTTGCACCGCGTCGATTAAATCCATAGAAGGGGCCGCTGGGAACATCTTTGAAAAACTGCGAGCGATTGGCCAAAAGAGCATCTCTCATCTCGTCAAAGACTTTTATTGGCAACCCAAGGGGATTGGAAGGTGTTTTGAGCATCAAGGGCGGCACAGAAGAAATCAATACAGCCATGGCCACTCGCTTGGTGCCGTATTTTCCAATGTAGCGAGCTACCTCTCCGCCGCCGGTTGAGAAACCCACTAGCACCGCGTTCTTTACGTTGAGTTTATTAAGCAATTCTGCCAAATCAGCCGCATACGTGTTCATCTCGTTGCCCTGCGAGGGCTGGCTGGAGCGGCCATGCCCGCGCCTGTCATGGGCAATGCAGCGGTATCCTTTGGACACGAGAAAGAACATCTGCGATTCCCAACCATCGGAATTCATTGGCCAGCCATGGCAAAACACTACGGGCTGTCCTTTGCCCCAATCTTTGAAGTAAATCTGTGTTCCGTCTTTTGTGGTGATTGTGCCCATAAATTCTCCCTTATCATTCAGTACTTATGTGAAATTAAAGATTTTTGTTATATAAAAATAAATTATTCCACAAGGTAGGCAAATGAAAACGCAACCCATTCAACATGCTCCTTTTTTTCATTTAAAATCTCACCTTACGCACAAGACCCTAAAAATCATTTGATCAAACACGCCGAGCGGGTATAAAATTTTTGTTCACTCTTTGGAGAAAGTTGATGAACCAAATGCTCGATATCTATTCGGATTACTTAATCGCTCAAAATCAGTAT
>DASXPV010000099.1:0-17453 GCA_036493355.1 Rhabdochlamydiaceae bacterium | reverse complement strand
TTCGAAGCGAGGTGAGGCTCAAGAAGGCAAGCGGGAAACTAGCCGCAGGACTTGTTTCCGACATGTCTATGGTCGACCCAATGCTTACTTAATATACACTCCAAAATTTAATTTCGAAAGAAGTCTAATATTGTTTTAAATTACTATAGCAGCTCCTTTGTCAGCAAGGCCTAAATAGGGAAAGACGGCCAATTCCTGGAGAGCAGAATGAGGCAGAAACTCTTTTTCCCCATCCTGCACATCGTGCATATCCTTCTCTATCTTGTTCCCTTTTTCGCTCATGCTACAGACGCTCCAACAGGCCTAAATTTATCCCTCACTCGACCTCTTAGTGTCAGACCTAAAATCGACATATGGTGAAATTTCAGCGAGTTTCTTTCCTCAAATCATTTTTGTCGTGTACAGAGATAAATGGTATAGTGATTTAAAACAATATTGAGAAAATCTGTTGCGTCGGCTCTGCAGCAAATTTTTCGTCTTTACTTGCGCCTTGTATTCATACAATGGTCACTCGCTCCAGACAAAAAATTTGCGCAGCTTTCTTCTATATTTTCTCAATATTGTTTTAAATCACTATATTAAAAGCGCCATAAGAATTCCGCGCTGGCAATTTGATTGTACCAGTTATCCCCGAATTCTCCATTATACCCCATCGCAATGGAAAAATGGCGTTCGGGCCACAGCAGCGTGAAGGAGGCGCCAGGGGAGATGAGGTTGCGGTTGGGCTTGAATCCCTTCACTTCAAATCCCGCGGTAGAATCCACAAACTGCGCGTGCGTATCTTTGCCTTTAAAGCGGTCTTCACGCACATAGCTGAGTTTTACCTCGGGAGCCCATGTGAAAGACTCTCGTTCGTGTTTATATGCTAAGCTAGCTCCCACCTCATCGCGCAAGAGATCGGAGTTTTTCGCATTGACGTGCAGATCGAGACTTTTGGCGCCTTTTTCTTTGTAGTCATCTTCATGAATATAGATATAATCGATAGTAAAAAACGGTCTAAATTGCCAGCAGCGGCCAGAATTTTGAGTATATCCCAGTCCCATGTGTAGATCGTATTCCGAAGCCCAATTGTGGTGTTTTGCTGAGCGATTGAGCGTTGAGGTGGGGTTGACAAGGTGAATTCTTCTTTTCGCATCGATCCAATCAAAAGCGCCTGTCAGAGCCAAATCAAGGTAGCATTTTCTGTTAAAGAAGGTCGCAAATACGGAGCCAAAGAGGCTATTGGTATCTGCATGCGCTTGCGATTCTTTCCAATCCAGCTGCGTATGCATATAAGAGAGAGCTCCGCCTAAGAGGAAATGAGGACTTACCTTGCCGTCCATACCAAAGGCAGTGCCCCAAGCATCCGCGTGGAATCCGATTTTAGTTTGATCGCATTGATCGCCTTGAGAGCGGCTCTTTTGGCGATTAAAATTTCCCAGAGGCGTAATCCAAAACCCTCGGCTTTTATCACCAGGGACATTTTTTAATTCCTCTGTATGCGCATAAAAGCCGGAAGGACGCATGAGCTTAGGGGAGTAGGAAAGACTGTCTTGTTGAAAACTGGATGCGCATTTGACTCCGTGGATCTCTTCCATGCGATCAGAGAGCGTTTTGCGCACAGCAGTCATAGTGCTTTCCATAATAATGGGAATCGCATTGAATGAAGCGGGCTGCATTTGGTCAAAGTCGCATTGCAATTGCGGATCAGTTGCTGAATTTAAAAAATCAGTGATAAATGCTACGTCAGGATTATTAGGATTGAGTTGATCAAATGCACTTGCCACTGCTCCCGCATTGCCTTGCAAGACAACTTGTCCAAACGGTACGGGTATAATTTCTAAAATTAACTGGATTAGGTTATGGGCATAAACGACTTGTGCAGTGAAACCTGCTGGTAGAGAGATGCCCTCAAAGGGAAATGTAATGTTGTTACTTGTGGATGTAACGATCGTATATGTATTTGAGAACTGACGCGGAAAACTACTTATGGGAGAAACCACTAGCGTTGCTCCTGTAACATCTATTGCACCAGACATAAGATTACCTTGAAGTAGAGATGAGGATGAAGGAGTCACATTAATATTCAAGAAAGTTCCTGGCTTAAAAAGAGGTGCTGCAACCGACAACACGCCGATTCCTCCCGGTGGTCCTGGTGAGATAGTGGCGTTTGGATTGATCTTAATGGGGTCAAACACCATTCCTGTTCCACCAAATAGTGTAGGTGTGCCATCTCCAACAGCTAGGAATCCTCCTGTAAGCGTTCCATTGACAATTAATGTTGCCTTGCTGTTTGAGACATTAGTAACAGAAATGGTTCCATTCAATGTCTGGGTTCCAGAGCCTATTATATCGAACGTATCCGATATCATCGTGCCTTGGACATTTCCTGAAAAAGTGTTATCCTGTGTCAGATCGATCAAAAGCGAATGGTTGTCTAATGTCACCGTGCCGCCAGGGCCTGCTAACCCCGCGATAGTTTCATCGAAAGTATTCAAATCTAATGTCGTTCCAGTATTTAGTGTGAAAATGGAATTGGGAGAAAAGCCGGTAGCAGATCCCGCTCGTACAGTCCCATTATTAGAGATAGTTGTGTTTCCCGAATACGTATTATTACCAGATAGCGTCAAGATGGCAGTGCCTATCATTTGCACATTGCCCGTTCCGATGATGTTATGTGTAAACGTTCCATTCGCATTCTGATTAAATGCGACAGTGCCCCCATTAGATAAAGTGACATCGGTTATGATGGAAGATACTGTGCCTTGCAGTGTTCCTCCTTGGACTTGCGTGCTGCCGGTATATGTGCTTGTTCCCGTAAGGATCAGTGTCCCTTTATTGGTTGGATCTAAAAGGATACCTCCCCCCGATCCTCCTCCACCTCCGGTGACGCTATCTATAGTTAATGTCGAACCGGCAGGCGAATTATAGCCTAGTGTTCCGCCTGACATGAGGAAAACCGTTTGCCCTAGAGCTGTGCCCGGATCTCCCGATGCGGCTCCACCGCCTACTCCTGTGCCTCCTGTACCGGCGGTTATCGAGTGCGCTCCCGAAAAAGTAATGGAGTCGCCAAATGTAAACGTCGTCCCCTCTTGAATGAAGATAGCCCCACCGAGTGCGCCGCCGCCGCCACCACCACCTGTTCCTTGGCCTGATGGCGTACCCCCATCTCCGCCAAATGTACCGCCTGTTCCGCCCTGGCCGCCTGATCCGGCGCCGCCGCCGCCGCCACCTCCGAATCCCCCTTGCCCGCCATTTAGGGCATCCGTACCGTTGATTATAGAAGCACCGCCCCCTCCTCCACCAAACCCTCCAACCC
Source organism: Rhabdochlamydiaceae bacterium (assembly GCA_036493355.1). Classification (GTDB taxonomy): domain Bacteria; phylum Chlamydiota; class Chlamydiia; order Chlamydiales; family Rhabdochlamydiaceae; genus JABDFI01. The sequence goes on along the minus strand of DASXPV010000099.1, from coordinate 14,155 downwards.
CAGCAGTGCCCGTTAAAGTACCAGAGGTTCCTAATCCTCCGCCTCCGCCTCCATAGCCTCCCGGTCCAGGAGTACCGGCATTAAAGAAGGACACAAGAAATTCTGTGCCACCACCACCGCCGCCCCCGCCATTATTTCCTCCGTCTCCTCCATTTCCTCCTCCTCCAAAACTCAAAAATCCCGTTGTGCCTCCCCCTCCTCCTCCATTAGATCCTCCATTACCGCCTGATGGCCCTCCTCCAAGAAAAGCAGCTCCAGCGCCTCCGCCACCTGTATTGTTTCCTCCACCTGTGCCTGATTGATTTTGTCCTCCTCCTTGTCCTGCAGTGGTCATCCCCGTTGTATCTCCACCTCCATTTCCTCCATTTGGATTAGAGCCGTTTCCTCCTTGACCATTTCCGCCAATTCCGCTTCCGCCTCCGCCTCCACCAGCACCTCCCAGGCTTCCATCACCCCCATTTCCAAAAAGACCTCCCCCACCGCCTCCACCCCCGATATCGGAAGGTATACCCGTGCCTCCATTGCCAAAAAGTCCACCGCCTCCTCCACCAGAACCCCCGGACTGATCGGACGCAATTCCTCCTGATCCTCCTGCACCGCCCATGCCTCCACCTCCGGGACCAGAACCTGCAAGAAACAGACTTCCGTTACCACCCATCCCTCCTATCGCTGCAGAAGTACCAATTTGCACATTAGTAATCGTGAGGAAAGATCCTCCCGCAAGATTAAAATCTCCCACAAATAGTGCGCCGCCGGCTCCCAAACCTCCGCCACCTCCGGCAGGGCCGCCCGAACCCCCGGCTCCTCCTTGTGCGGTGACATTTTGCAAGATGGTATTGGAAAGGGTTACAGTTCCGGTTTCGACCATCAGGCCGCGATAGGTTCCTAAGCCATTGGTTCCATCTAAAGTAGATCTTCCTAAATCTGTAGAGCCCTGAATGACTTCTAGATTGATTGTTAAGGTGCTGCTATCTGCATTTAATATGATAGGAGGCAGATTATTACTGCCCACAGGCCAATTAAATGTTGTGGGAGGAACTGGGCCAGCGGGAATAGAAATGGTGATCGAATTAGAGGCATTCATATGGCTATTGATCGCATTGATCGCATCGCGAAGACCACCTGCGGCATCTACGTCCATTGTGGTGATAATGGCATTAAATCCCCAAGCAGAAAGGGAAAAAAGATGAAGTGCACAGCAGGCGAGAATTTTTTTATTCATAAGCGCCCTTACCAATTGTTATCGGTGGCATAACCTAGTTTATATAATTCATCGCTGAAATATTGTTTACATAATTGCTTGTGTTCTAAATTGAAATGTTTTTTCCAAGAGCCAATTTGTCCTTTGTAAAAAGTTAGCGTTTCTCCAAAAAGATGATCGGCTACATATGCCACGGCTTGATCATCTAAAGGATGTCTAATATGTCTGGCTAAAGCGCGAATGGCATTTTCTTGAAGTAAGCGATCTCCTCCACCTTGTGGGCCGACCAGTTCCTCAAAACGAGAGACGAGAACGGTGGGATCCTCTATCCATTCGATGGCTTTTCTAAAAAAATAGCGCGTACTGAATCTTTCATCCGGCAAAGTGATGAGAAATTGTAGTTTCTCTTCAGAGGAAAGAGAGGTATAGGTATTCCAATCATCATTTCTTAGTTTAAACCATCTTGTTTGTGTATAAAGCCATTCTCTTAGAGAAACCAATACGTCGCGCGGATCGCGGACGTGGAGGATTTTAATATACTTTTCTCCTTGCGCGGATGTCTTTTTGTGAAGATCTAGATAAATGTGTTGAATGCCGATCGCATTGTCTTTAAATAGCGGGAATTGATCTTCTTTTAGTTGGTGGGAATTAACTATTTTAACCTGCTTTTGCGTGATTAACTCTAATGCTTTTTTTATAAGATACGATCCAGATTTTGGCACGGTGAGTACGAGCACCTGCTTTATATCGTTCTCTTCTGCGAGCCCCATGGCGCAGAAGCACAATACAAAAATAAAAGTCGGGAATGTCAGAAAAGACCCCTTTTCTTGAAAAATTTTGTTTTAATGGATTATATAGAAAACATGGTAAGAAAAAATTTTTTTTCACTTCATTCTCTTTTATTAGCTCCTTTCCTCTGTCTTCGGCTTTGGAGCAGTGACGCCCCCTCTTTGGATGAGGAAACACAAGAACTTTCTCAAATATCCTTTGTCGATGATGAAGTTGTAGAGGAGGAGATCGAAGAAGAGGGCCTGAGTACAAGTGAAGAGAAAATTTACTCAGAAGAGGAAGAGCTTTTTCTAAGCGATAATGAAGATGCGCAAACAGTACTTCATGCTCAAGACAACTGTGGCAAGAGGCCTCATCCCTTCTATTTTACGACGCGTCACATTGAAGCTAATGGAATAGGATATAATCAAGGATATACCACTCTGGAAGGATTTTTTTGCCCTCCTAATCCGCAGACGTGGGTTCCTTTTTTAGATGTACGCTATCATATCTTTAATAATGGCAAACCTGCTGCTAATGCAGGGTTGGGATTGCGGTACGTAAGAGCTTCGCGAGTATGGGGCATTAATGGATATTACGACTATCGCAAAACAAACCATCAGCATTACAATCAAGTCTCTCTCGGATTGGAATCTTTAGGAAAAGTTTGGGATTTCCGCATTAACGGATATCTACCTGTAGGCAAGAAAACAAGTTCATTATTCAACGCGCGATTCAGCCATTTTAAAAATCATTATCTTTATCTCGATCAAAAATATGAATTTGCCATGAAAGGCGCCAATGCGGAAGCCGGAGTGCATATTGGCCATTATAAACCCGTGCCGGTTTATTTAGCTTTTGGTCCCTATTATCTAGAAGGTCAAGGCAAAGTGGCCTGGGGCGGGCAAGCGCGTATAGCAGCTGACTTTTTCAGATATGTGCGCGTGGAAGCCAGCACCTCGTATGATAATGTCTTTAAATGGATTGGCCAAGGACAGGTTAGTATTATCTTTCCTTTTGGAGAGAGAAAACAGATACGCCCTAGATACAATCGCACCTGCAATCAACAGCTCACTATGGCTCAGCGCGCCGTGCAGCGCGTAGATCGGATGGAGATTATTTCTGTAGATAGAAAACAGAAGCAATCCTTGGCGATCGATCCCTACACCGGGCGGCCCTATTTCTTTTGGTTCGTAAACAATACCAGCCATTCGGATGGTACTTTTGAATCGCCGTTTCCGATGTTGCTCCAAGCTCAAAATGCTTCTTCTCCCAATGATGTGATCTATGTGTATCCAGGTGATGGCACAATCACAGGAATGGATCAAGGCATACATCTCCAACCCAACCAAAAACTATTTGGCGCAGGAATCGATCAATCGCTTTTCACAACAATAGGGTTAATCACCATTCCGGCACTGGCAACAGGCTTACCCATGATACAAAATGTTACAGGAACTAATACGATTTTTGCTGCCAATAATAATGAGATTTCAGGCTGCCACATCCTAGCACCTGCTGGATTAAGTGCACTCAATGGCATTGATGGCCTAGGTGTTATACATGCTAATATTCATGATAATGTTATTGAGCTTACTCCAGCATGTTTTACTGGGATTTTTCTCCAAGACTGCTTGGGACAAATCTCAATAACAGATAACCAAGTTAACCATCCTGTTATTTCAGGCACAGTTCCTGCAGGAATAAAAATTATCACCACTTCTTCACAAACCACAAATTATCTCATCACTGGGAATTCCATTTTTAATAATCATCTATTATTCAATGACCACTTAGGCATCGAAATTATTGCCGCATCCAGTTTGGGTATACTTAATATCAGCGATAATCATTTTACGGGGGTCATTTCCCTAGCCGCATCTGCAAGTTCCCCTTATGGCTCCTTAAATGGATCTGCGACCTTTGTCATCGAAAATAACCTCGTTACTCTTGGCCAAGCTTCAGCGACATTTGGCAATATAATCTTAGAAATCGATACTAGTGGAACTTTGAATGCACGTATAGCAAGCAATCAATGGGTGAACACAGCCAGCCCCTCCGCTCGCGTCATAAATTCGGCAGCAACTAACACTTGTGTAAGTTTACTCAACAATCTTAGCGATGGGAGTTTTCCTGCTTTTGTGCTTACTAACAACAATGGTGCATTGAATAGTTTTATTGCCGATGTCAATAGCAATGTGGGTGGGGTGCAAACATCAGGAACGATAACGCCCGGCACTTGTCCTTAGAGACGTTCTCTGAATAATGAATTTGAATAATATGCAAGAAGGTGCTAAACTTGCCTGTCCGTTGTTAGGGATACCCATGGCAGGGATAATGCTCAGTAACGATAAGTTTACATTAGGGAGTCACGACGCTAAAGCCGCTTTGGCGCTTTAGGAAACGATTCCACCTGTTCGGATGAGGTTATTGCAGACCCTGTTTGGCCCCTAACGACGGTTTTTTAACAAAGAACGGTAGCTTGACGATCGGGCGCTTCAAGCTCGGCAAGCACCGATTCGATTGAGCAGATCTGTAAAGAAAAGCGCTTTTTCAGCGCGTTTTTGAATCCATCAAGAAAAGCTTCTTTGGAGACAAAGAAGGGAGCTAAGCGGCACAAAAAATCGGTGTGCGTGCGCTGTTGTCTGTACTGCGGCGCCTTTTTTGGCAAAAGCAAATAAGACATTTTTTCTGGGCAGTAGTCCCATAAAAAAGACGTATGGTGCAGCCAGCGCTCTTTTTTGATGTACTGGGCGTTGCCTCCGCACTTTTTATCTCCCAGGACAAAATCATTTTCCCTTAAACCAAAGGCATTGCCTGGAAAGACTTCGCGATAGAGTCCCTCATGCCAGCGCAGAATGGGCTCTGGATAGGCGGGGAAATCGCAGGCGTTTTTTTGGCAAATGAGCGTCACAAAGAGCGTATTTTCATCGACGATCACCGTTCCGCCGCCGCTGAAGCGTTTGATTACAGGTATTCCATCGTCCTTGACGCGCTGGCAATCGATGAGCTCTTCTTTCTTCCCTGAGATGCCCATGACAATGGCAGGAGGAGAGCCTTCGTTCAGGATGCACCAGTTGCGCTCGTCTGTGCGCAGCAAAGCTTCCTCGAGGAGGAGCTGATCATAGATCGGATAGCCGGTTAGGTGCAGTAGATGTAAAGCATGCTCAGTCATGAGGAGTCCCTCTTCTTTATCGCGATGAGGGTATTGCCTTTTTCCTTGGCCTTTGCCAGGGCTCGGTCGACTTTTCCGAGAAAGGCGTCGAATTGATCGTAAATGCTGCGTTTGGGATCTGCATCGAAAGCGATAAGCCCTAGGGAAAGAGTGATGGGGATGGGAAAAGGCTCTGCGGGAAAGGTCTGCGCTTCGACTTCCTTGCGGATCGTTTCTGCCATGGCGATAGCTGCTCTTTGCGAAGTGCGTGGAAGGATCAGCAGATAGCGTGCTTTAGCTTGAGGCAGCAAAAAATCCTGCTTGCGCACGAGGGATTGAAGCAGGGAGGAAACAGTATCTAGCATCTGTGCGAGGGTGTCTTCAGAATAGACTTCCTGCATCTCTTGAAAGCGATCAATTTCAATCATGATCAGAACCTGTGGCATGTGTGGGGTATGCGAGAGGGATGCCTGCTTAATGACCTCTTCGGTGACAAGAAAGCGCTGGGGAAGAGAAGGGGGATATTTTCTAGCCAAGGGGCGTGCGATCTTTTTGGTGAGTAGGGAAATTCTCTTATGAACGGGAGAAGACCTCAGGTTGACGAGGACCCTGCGGTAAATTTCATCGGGATCGAGCGGCGATAAGAGAAAATCGGTGATGCCGTGAGAGAGCGCTTGGGTGGAGAAGGCCTTCCCGAGCTTGCCGGATATTAATAGGATGGGAATGTGAGAATAGCCAGGCAGCTTGCGAATGTGCTGGACCAATAGAGGCCATGTTTTAGTGAGCGCATCTTCCTCAAGGATGATAAGGGAGGCTTGGAAATGCTTGAGCCAATCGACGGCACTGAAACTATCCTCAATTTCAAAGAGGCTGAACGTTCCTTTTAACGCCTTTTTTATCGCAGAGCTTTTAACGGGATCTGCGACGACGACGAGAGCGATGAGGGATGCGGCTGCAGGATGCTTCATGATTTGTCCCCTCCGCGCAATTTCAAAGCCACCATTAAGACGCTGATATCGGCAGGGGATACGCCAGAGATGCGCGACGCTTGCCCTAAAGTGACAGGCTGGAAGCGGTGCAGCTTTTCACGCGCCTCGTTGCTTAAACCCCGCACTTCGAGAAATTTAAAATTTTTGGGAATGTTCACAGTGTCCAAGTTGCGCAATTTTGTGGCTTCTGCCCGTCCACGCTCGATGTATCCAGCGTATTTGAGCTCGAGTTCGATTTGCAGATTGATTTCCTCTCCTAAGTCGCGTACCACATGCCCGTATTCTTCGACAAGGCGCTTGTAAGTGAATTCGGGACGGCGCAAAAGCTGTGCCAGGGAAGCGCCCTTCCCCTCAACTTGGCAATACGCCTTCGACAAAAGCGCGATGTGCTCTGCGATGGCTTGCCTTTTGTCTTCGAGTTTGCGATAGCGCCCCTCGTCGATCAATCCCAATTGGTATCCGTAGCCGCGCAAGCGCAGATCGGCATTGTCTTGCCGCAGCAGCAAGCGGTGCTCCGCGCGGCTGGTGAACATTCTATATGGTTCGGTGTGGTCTTGCGAAATCAGATCGTCGATCATCACGCCGATGTACGCTTCGGAGCGCAGCAAGATAAACGGCGGTCGGCAGGCGGCTTTCAACGCGGCATTGATCCCAGCGATGAGCCCTTGGCCTGCGGCTTCCTCATATCCCGTAGTTCCATTGATTTGCCCGCAGAGGAATAATCCTGCAATTTTTTTGGTTTCTAGCGTCGGAAAGAGCTGTCCGCTCAAGGCATAGTCATACTCGATGGCGTACGCTGAGCGCATCACCTCGGCGCGCTCGAGGCCGGGAATCGTGTGCAAAAAGCGCAACTGCGCATCGATGGGAAGAGAAGAAGAGATCCCATTGACGTACATTTCATCCGTGATCAATCCTTCCGGCTCCAAAAAGATCTGGTGGCGCTCCTTATCGGCAAAGCGCACCATCTTGTCTTCGATGGAGGGGCAATAGCGCGGGCCTATTCCTTTGATCTGCCCGGAATACACCGGAGCGCGGTGCAAATTGTCCAATACTGCTTTCTTGGTGTCTTCGTTTGTGTAAGTGATATAGCAGACGGTTTGAGGCAGTCCTGGACCCTCTGGCGCATCGAAGGAAAAGCGCACGCCGGCATCTCCGTGCTGCACTTCCATTTTAGAAAAATCGACGCTGCGCCGATGGATGCGCGGCGGCGTACCCGTCTTCAGGCGCCCCAAGCGCACTCCTAAGGCCTCGAGATCTGCGGAGAGGCCGACGGAAGGCTTATCTCCCGCTCTTCCTCCTGGGAATTGCTCCGAGCCGATGTGAATAATCCCGCGCATGAATGTGCCAGAAGACAAGACCACCGCCTTTCCGCGGTAGGCAATTCCCTCAAGCGTCCGCAATCCTACGACAGCGTCCTCCTCTATGACGAGCGATTCGGTCGTGCCCTGTTTGATGTGCAGATGCCCAATGCGCTCCAAGCGCTGTTTCATAGCAGCGGAGTAGGCGAACTTGTCTGCTTGCGCGCGCGGAGACCAGACGGCAGGGCCCTTTGACGCGTTGAGCATGCGGAATTGGATAGCCGTATTGTCGGTGACTTTGCCCATGACGCCGCCGAGCGCGTCGATTTCGCGCACAATATGCCCCTTTGCAGTCCCACCGACAGCGGGATTGCAGCTCATTTTGGCGATGGTGTCGAGCGTCATAGTCAAGAGCAGCGTCTTAGCGCCCATTTGCGCCGCGGCATGCGCCGCTTCGCAACCGGCATGACCCGCTCCGACGACAATCACGTCATATTCTTCCGGATACGTCCACATAAAATTTTTTTTAAGACAAAAAATCCTTCACAAAGAAAGGTAGCTTTCTCGAGAAGGACTTTAATAAAGTTTAAACGTTATATTTATTTTTTGTGTCGATCGCGTCTACGTCTTTTTTTTCTCTTGTGCTTTGCGATCTTTGCTCTGCGCTTCTTCTTTACAGATGCCATGAGTATAGTGCTCCTTTGCCTAAAAATCAATTTAAATAAATTGTCTAAATAAGTTTAAACTTGGAAACTAAATAAGTAAAGTTTCAAAAAAAGAATTATGAAAATTCCTATCTAGGAGAAAAAGCGGCAAACGCCTCATCATTACTCGAGCTGAGCGCTTGAGGCGAGTAATTGGCAAATTGCGCGAGCTCTTTGCGATAGGTCAGATGAACGCTGCCCACCCCGCCGTGGCGGTTTTTGGCAACGATAACCTCCGCTTCCCCAGGCTTGTCGTATGGGTCGTAATACTCCCTGCGCAAAAGAAACACGACGATGTCGCTATCTTGCTCTATGCTGTTATGAACGATAATGTCGTTTGCTACAAAATTATGAACATGCTCGACAGTAGCGTCATACACGTCTTCTACCCCGAGTTCACTTATCGCTACAATTTCATCCCAATACACATCACAAGCGCATGCAATAGTTTCAATAGTATGGCCATCGTTATAGGATTGATCGGGGAAAATATCGCCATTTATTGCAAGATGCCCTAATGGAGCGAGTTCTTTTTTTTCTATACGGTTCAAAGTTTCCTTTTTCGCATGGCTGCCGATGTGATCGCCCTTTTTTAATTTCTCAAGTGCTATCCAGCCATCAATTTTGAGAAAAGGGTGATTGCCGCTTGCCTTGATCGTCCTTTCGCTGCGTGTCTTAATTTCAAATACTGTCTTTTTCCCCGAATAGAAAGCTTTGACCATGCGATGTTGGCCTAACTTGAGGGAATCGTCCACGGCGTGAACAAAAATGGGGATTTGTTCTTTGCGTTCGGCTAATTCTTTTATTGTATACATTTTGCCGGTTTCGGCATCTTGTATCTGCGCATCGCCCGACAGGCAGCCTGATTCTCTCAAGTCGCTCATCATCGGGCGGTGTCCTTGGCGCTCTTCGACTTTTCGCGATAGCTGCGAGAGGCAAATGATCGGGATATTTAACTCGCGCGCTAGAGTTTTCATCATGCGCGAGATCTCCGAAATCTCATTTTGGCGGTTTTCGGCGCCGCGCGAAAAATCGGAGCCGGAGAGCAATTGCAGGTAATCGACGATGAGCAGCTGTATATCGTAACTCTCTTTCATGCGGCGTGCGCGAGCGCGCAAATCGGTGATCTTAAGGCCAGGCTGATCATCGATGAGCACGATGGACTTAATCATCGATTTTACAGCGGCGTTGACGCGCTGGTACTCGATTCCCGATAAAGAGCCCATACGGATTTTGTCCGACTCTACCTCGGCCTGGCTGCAGATCATGCGGTGCAGCAGCTGCTCCGCTGTCATCTCCAGAGAAAAAATGCCGACGGGCAGATTATTTTTAAACGCGACGTTTTCGGCAATGTTGAGGGCCAGGGCGGTTTTTCCCATGGCGGGTCGGGCCGCCAAAATAATTAAATTTGATGCGCCCAGGCCATTGATCATTTTGTCGAAATCGAGGAAGTGAGTCGGAATTCCCGTGATGCCTACATCTTCTGGACCGCGCTGCTTGTATTTTTCTTGGCGGATCTCCAACTCTTTGAGATAGGGAAGGTTGGAGGCGGCTTTGCTGCCGTCTAAAATGTTTTTAATTAAGAGCCCAGCGCCAGGGTTGGCAGCTTGGCTGATCTGAAAGAATTTGGCTTGCGCATCGTCGAGCAGGGCATGCACGTCGTTGGGGTCTTTGAGAGCAGAGCGCTCTACATCTTGTGCGACAGTAATCATTTTGCGCAAGATCGACTTGCTACGGACCAATTGCACATATTCTTCGATGTAGGCGGAAGTGCCGGTGAATTGCACGAGCGTGGTCAAATAGCTAATGCCGCCGATCGATTTAAGTTTATTTTGCCGCTTTAGCTCTTCTCCGATGATATGCACGTCGGCGGGCTTGTCATTGCGGTAGGCAGTCTTTAGAGCTTCGAAGATGATTTTATGTTCAGTAAAGTAGAAATCGCCTTCGCTTAGCCCATCGGCCCCGATATTCAAGCTGCCAATGCTCGTGAGCATGGAGCCCAAAACCATCATCTCGGATTCTTTGGAATGGGGGGCGCATTTGACTTTATCATCGCTTGTCTCTGTCATAGACATCCTGTCCGCTTAAGCTGAGTAATCTTGTTGTAAAGGGATGATATTTTCTTTGCCAAGAAAAAATTCGGAAAGAGTGGGATTTGAACCCACGGTACCTTTTTATGGATACGCGTCCTTAGCAGGGACGTGCCTTCGGCCACTCAGCCATCTTTCCAACTAGAGAAAGACAAAAAGTCTATCTCGAATCGATTTTCTAAGCAAGACCGACATTATATTAAGTTGGAAGTAGTTGCTTCTAGTCGATGAAGTGGGAGGAGAGGCGTTTGCCGTTGAGGGCGTTCCAGTGGCTGAAGTGGATGGAGCCGTCGGGGTTTTGCACGACGATGCAATGTACGGGCAAGTAAATGTCTGTCGACTTGCGGATGGCAAAGTCGGAGCCGAAGGCGGAGAGGGCGATTTTCTCAATTTGGGAAAGGGAGTAGCGGCGGTTCAAGCGGTTGGCGTTGCGGTGCGGCTTTGTCACAAGGCGCTCGTCAAGTTTTGTAGCGGGGATCGAATGCAAGCGCGGATGTTGCAGGTGCAGGCGGTAGTTATTGCCGGCTTGTACAATTAATTTTTTTCTTCGGCAGTTGTCGATCCAGCTGTCCAGAATTGCGTTGTCGACTTTTAGGGCTTTGATCAGGTCTTCTCGGTCGGCTTTGCCTCCTTGATCGGCGATGACGTTGATGACTTTAAATTCCTGAGGATCAGCGCCCGCGGTGATGCAGTCTCCAAATCCATGAGTCTTTTCCCAGTTCTTGGTTTCGATCACCATCTCCCCATCGGTCAGATCCCAAAGGATGACGCCCTCTTTCGTCTTGTTTTTAGAATGGGAGTATTTCACTTCGAGCAATAGGTAAGGTAAAAATTTGATGGAAGGATCGAGGAACCTATGGCGGTTGTCCTTCAGGAGATCTTTGCGGTGGGCCTGCATGATCTGATCGGCGGTATAGCGGATCTCGAGAGTGTGGAAGTTGCCGGCGTTAAAAACTTCTTCCACTTTATTTTTAACTTCAGGCCGCGTGGAAGAAAGCCACCACAAACCGTATCCACCTGCAGATAAGATAATCAAAGTAAAGATGATGCGCATGATCCATAGATTTTGTAGTGAAAATCCTATTCTTAAGGTATAATCCTTTTCGGAATTTCTTCCAAGAATGGACGCATGTGAATTTGGTTGTCAGCTGCATTATTTGTATTCTTTTTTTTAGTTCGGGTTGTCAAAGGAAAAGCCAAAAGACGGCCCTGCGCTGCATCTACGATCAACCCGGCTTTGCGCAAGCCTGCCTACGCGCGCTCGCCGATGATGCCGCGTTTAATTCCTTTAAGCGCGAGCCGTTTTACGCTCTGCTTTATCAAGGCCATTCTTATGAAGAAGGACTCGATTTTCTACGCGATATCGAAAAGAATTATCTTGAAATGCTGCCTTACTTAGATCGATTAAGGACAAGCGATCGCATCGGCAACCCGCAAACCTATGCCTATGGGGAATACGGCGACTTCTCGCCCTCGACGCTTTATTATGCGCGCACTGTTGGGGCTATTTGGCAGAGGCTGGGAGATCTTTCCCACCGCGACATCGTGCAAATTGGCGCGGGCTACGGCGCTTTGTGCAAGATGCTGCACGATCTGTTTCCTTGTAAAAGTTATACCATCGTCGATCTGCCGGAGCACCTCGCTTTGGCCCGCAAGGTGTTGGAAAAAGAGGGAATTTCTTTCGTTCGATTCTCCACGCCTGAAGAGCTTTCCGCAGACGAAAAGTTCGATGTAGTCATCAGCGAGTCGCAGTTCTCTGAATTTTCCAAGCCCCTGCAAAAATTATTTATAGAGAAGGTGCTGCTGCGCACTCAAGCCGGTTACTTGTTTTGTCATCTATTCCCTAAACATTTTGGAGTAGAGCCTTTTTCTCCGGATGCCTTAAGAAGCCTGTTAGATCAGAAAATCTCGCATCCCATTGTCATGAGCTCAGTTGAAGGAGAAAGAGCGCATTATTGCATTTCGTGGGGAGAAAAATATAAAGGAAATTCAGAGAACGTCTCTAAGGAGTGAAAATATGAAACTAAACAAACGCTTTTTGAATGTTTTCGTCTTTTTTTTGATTGCCTGCGCGACTGGGTGTTTTTTTCCCGTCTCCGCCACGCAAACTGCTGCAGAAGGAGACTATCAGTTTAAAGGAGAACATTTTCTCGCTAGCTATCTCGATTGCGATGCCAAAGCGCTAACAGACTTAAAACATCTCGAGCAGGCGATGCTATCTGCCGCAAATCAAAGCGGCGCTACAATTCTAAAATCTACCCATTGGGTATTTCCTCCCGATGGCTTTACTATGGTGATCCTGCTTTCCGAAAGCCATGCGAGCATCCACACTTATCCCGAGCAAAATGCGTGCTTTGTCGACCTCTTCACTTGTGGAGAAAATTGTTCATCAGTAAACTTTGACACGGCGCTTCGTGAGTATTTAAAGCCTAAGAAAGTTGCCTGCCGTACATTTCTCCGCGGCGCAGAGATTGAAGAAAAGCCATGATAGGTTCATGCTCTTTAAAGACAGAAAAGATGCCGGAAGACAGCTCGTTCCTCACTTATTAAAGTATAAGGGCCAAACCGACGTCATTGTTTTAGGGCTTGCCCGGGGCGGGGTGGTGACGGCCTCCGAAGTGGCCGATGCATTGCATCTTCCCTTAAATGTAGTTCTCGTGCGCAAGATTGGGGCTCCAGGTAATGAAGAGCTTGCCATTGGAGCGATTGCCGAAGAAGGGGAAGGGATATTTAATGAACATCTCATTGGCCTTCTCGGCGTCTCCAACGATTATCTGAAGAAAGAAATCGAAAGGCAAAAGCGCGTCCTCAAAGAGAGGCTGAATTTATATCGTGGCAAGGCCACGCCTTTAGAGTTAAAAAATAAAACTGTGATTTTAGTCGATGATGGCATTGCAACAGGCGCGAGCATGCGCGTGGCTATCGCTTTTATACGCCATTGCAAAGCGAGGAGAATTGTTTTGGCCGTGCCCGTCGCCGCTCCCGACTCGTTAAAGACCATCTCCAAGGAAGTCGACGAGACCATCTGTCTTTCCGCTCCTGCTTTCTTTGAAGCAGTCGGAAGTTTTTATCGCGTATTTGATCAAACACTCGATGAAGAAGTGATGCAACTTTTAAAACAAGGAAAACAAGAATGAGTGGAATCTCAAGCCCCTATAATCAGTTAGTTACGGTAAAATCTATTAATCTTCATGAAGGAATGCTGTATCCTGACCATGAGAGACGATTGCAAAAATTAAAACAAGAGCGCTATCAGCAAATGCCGCAGCTTCCTAAGATTAGTCTGCGAGTGCCGCCAGGAACGAGAACTGTGCATAGTAATAACACAACGGAAAAGATAGCGCAGAGTGTTATTCCTCAATTGTTTCATCCTACACCTCGTCGTAGAGACATTGCTTTCCCATCTACTGGCGAGATAACTTACAGTCCCCTATCCAGAACCCGGGCGCGTTCTAAGTCTTTAGATGACTTATTTCCTAAAGGATTGCCGCGTTCTACAGTGTCTTCTTTTGCGCAACAGCAAATAAAATAAGTTGTCCCGCACTTACAATATTCTGGGAGTTTTTTTCTCAAATCAATTTCTTTTAGGAGTTAATCATTTCTTAGGTAGCGCCTCCATTTCAATTTTTTTTAGGAGTTATAGTGATTTAAAACAAGATTGAGAAAAATATGCAAGGAGGCTGCGAAATTTTTTTGTCTGGAGCGAGCGACCATTGTACGAGTACAAGGCGCGAGCGAAGACGAAAAATTTTCTGCAAAGCCGACGCGGGAGATTTTCTCAATATTGTTTTAAATTACTATAATCATTTCTTAGGTAGCGCTTCCATTGACATGTCGGAAACAAGTCCTTACGGCTAGTTTCCCGCTTGCCTTCTTGCGCTTCACCTCGCTTTGCAAAAGGTCGCGTGCTCGTCGGGGGGCCGTGCAGAGCACTGAATCCCCCCACGCCCC
>DASXPV010000098.1:0-2726 GCA_036493355.1 Rhabdochlamydiaceae bacterium | reverse complement strand
ACGTTATCGGAAGCCTGAAGCGGTTTAAGATCATTGCCGATCGCTACCGCAATAGGCGGAAAAGGTTTGCGCTTCGCTTCAACCTAATCGCCGGAATTTATAACTTGGAGCTAGCCCGATGAGTTTCGAAAGAAGTCTATTGCTGAATAGCAAGGCGCGAGTGAAGATGAAACATTTGTTGCAGAGCATGACGTAGCAAAACTAAATGTTATTTTTGATAAATGATATGATGTATTAACCCAACTCAATTTGCCCGTTCCTCGAGGACCGAAAAGAAAGAAACTCTGTTTTGGAGATTCAAAAAAACGTTTAAGAAGCGGCATTTTTTAAATCCACGATCTAAATTCTCCATCCTTTTTTAGATTCAGTTTTTCAAGTTTTCACCGTTATTTCGTTAACTTCCACGGCTAGTTCTTCCTCTGCCGCGTAAGCGAGGATGTCTCCCGGCTGGCACTGCAAGACGCGGCAAAGCGCCTCCAGCGTGCTAAAGCGCATCGCCTTAGCCTTGCCCGTTTTGAGGATCGATAGGTTTTGCTCGGTCAGTCCAATGGCATCGGCAATTTCTTTGGAGCGCACTTTTTTTTTGGCGAGAAGAATGTCTAAATTCACAACGATCGGCATAAATTCCCTTTGGGTTTAAATGGTAGAGGCTTGTTCTTCTTGCAGCTTGCGACCCTCGTCCATAATCCAGGAAACGAGAATGATGAGGGAGCCTATGATCAAAAGATTGACCTGCTCGGGGCCAAAAGCCACGCTAATGTTGCGAAATCCAGGTGGGTTGGTAATCGTTAACGCTAGTGAGAATATCGCGACATAAAAGGGAAACAGCAGCTGATTTAAAAGAATGCAGATTCCCAATTTGCGCAAAATAAGGACCGTACTGCGCGAGAAAATCTCCAATTGCTCATAACAATGAAACAGCTTTGCCAAGAGAATGAATGCGCAAATATTCAACGAAGCGGGCAGCAAGGAGATTAGAAAGCCGAAAAATTTAATGAGCACGTCCATTTCGGGCAAAGGTTTGATCGGAAGGTTGTCGAAATGGTAAAACGGATCCCATCGCATCCAGGGCTTTAAAAAAGGATAGCCGTTAGTAATCCAAAACCCGGCGTCGATCACCGGCAGAGCAAATGCGCAAATGAGGAAAACGATTTTGAAAATGCGGCTTAAACGTTGAATCTTGTGTGTTGAATGCTTCATAAAACTTCTCCTATGCATTGGTTGGAAACGAAATTTAGAATTATCGATATTCGATCATTAATCGTCAATATTCATTAATATTTCATCGTTTAGCGATTAGGACAAGTTTTTATTTTGAAAAAAAGGAATGCTGTGCTAAAGTTGTCTTCCTTTTTCATGAGAGAGTTTAATTCTGCAACAAACCTGGGACAAATGAGCGCAATTAGCTCCAGCACGGTTAGATTCTATCCCCATTCCGAGCCAAAAAAAATATCCACACAGGATTCTTGTAATATATGCCTGACAAATTTACAGCCCTATTCGCAAGAGAGTTCAAAAACTAAACATTTCTGGAATCATCAAACGATTCTGGTGCACAAAAGTGAAGGGACTCCAAAAGGCTACTCCTGTTTGATGCATGGGGATTGTCTAAAAAAATGGCTGCGCATTAAACCTATTTGTCCCGCCTGCAACTCTTCGGTCGAATTTATTTCTGACTTCACTCTTAAAGAAAAAGTAGAAATTATTTCCTTAGATGCCCTAGATGGTGCTTTAAAAGGGATAGAAGCGAATGCCCTTATTGCCTCTGGCATTTTTCTTTTTGTTATAGGTGGTGGAATCTATTTGGGTGACTATGAGCACATCCCTTCAGCACTGTACCAGATAGTAACGTATTCACTGGTACAGAGAACTTCTCTTGGGATTATCGCCTCTTTTTCAGCAGCAAACGCTGGGCTATCTTACCTAAAGAGAAATGGATTATGGTATTTTATACCCTGGCCTTATGATTATGATCGCTCACTGATCAGAGTGATAACTCGTGATTGATTCCATTTATCAAAAATATAGTGATTTAAAACAAGTTTGAGAAAAATATGCAAGGAGGCTGCGAAAATTTTTTGTCTGGAGCAAGTGACCATTGCTGAATAGCAAGGCGCGAGTGAAGATGAAACATTTGTTGCAGAGCATGACGTAGTAAAACTAAATAGACCTCTTTCGAAACTCATTTTGCCAACTCCAAATTGTAAATTCCTGCGATTAAGTTGAATCGAAGAGTGAACCTTTTGCGTCTATTTCGAAAACAGGGCGGAAATATTCTCCACTTCATACAGAAAGTGATTGAATGCTTTTACTCACAGGTTCTTCCCCATTTGATTTCTAAGGCGATGGGTTTTTAGCTCCCATTTCTTTTACCTCCCGCCGAAGGCGGGAGGTGAACATCTACTTGGAAGCGGGTAAGTATACTAAAATTTTTAGCTTCGAAATAAGTCTATTTAAAAATTTAAATTTTCAAATACTTTCTAAAATGCTATTTTGTAAATTAATTTATTTAAAATCGTTATTATTTTCTTTTAAATTGACATTAAAAATGAAAATGTTTTAAAATTCGTTTAATAATATTTTGGAATTTGGATAAAAATGAGCTTGTCCGTTAATAACGATTCAATTTCTTTCGCTCCTATATCGTATATAGGACCCAACCCCATTATCGTAGCCCCTAAAAACAGCCAGGATGTAAGAGCCACGCCACTGTCAAGTAGGGCAAA
>DASXPV010000097.1:0-1860 GCA_036493355.1 Rhabdochlamydiaceae bacterium | reverse complement strand
AAAAATATGCAAGGAGGCTGCGAAAATTTTTTGTCTGGAGCGAGCGACCATTGTACGAGTACAAGGCGCGAGCGAAGACGAAAAATTTTCTGCAAAGCCGACGCGGGAGATTTTCTCAATATTGTTTTAAATTACTATAACGCTCCCATAAGTGAGGAACGCTGCGCATGGGGGCGCAGTCACTGTTTTCATTAGTTCTCCATCCAGCAAAAATCAAACGTTTTGGTAAAGCTTTTTTAAACTATATAAAAAAATTACATTCAATTTTAATTAATGTTTAACATTGATTTAATAGAATGAGGCTTATAAAGCAGGCTGTCCAAATTCACAGAATTTGGTCAACTGGAATCCTTGATTAACTTTAATGTAGTTTCTAGAAATGATCCATTTTGATAAAGAGATGAGGCTGTCCTTTTGCCAAGTGCGTATTTTTTAAGCAGATCTTGGGTTTCCGGATGCATAAGATCGCATGCAAATGCGGGCATGCTTGCAAACTGCAAAGGAGAGATTGCACTCTCTACCAGGCCTAACTTTTCGTCTAAATTTCGCATTTTTTTTTCGATAAGTTCCTGTTTTTTAGGCAAAGCAGCGTTGCGCAGCACATCCCTTTGCTGAAAGAGGTGGGAATTATGCTTGCCGTACCCTAAGATTATGCCTTTAAGAGCTACATGATTGTCTAAAATTTGTAAAAAATACTGCTGTTGAATATTGGCCATATCGATCAATCCTTCTGCGGTGATATGCATACCAAAAGCCGCTTTAAAATCCTCTATATTCCTCGTCATCTCTTCGATAAATTGCTTTTTATTGATTAAAAACACCTTAATTCCATCCTCATCATTATTATAAAGAAAGCAAAAATGATTAGATGGAAATAGATGTTGATATTTCTTCCACACTTCAAGTCCCTTTTTAAATAGAGTACCTCGATAAAATCCCTTCCAGAGAATAGTCGATTGATAATATGAGGGATCTAGAATAGCAGATAGTGCTGCAGGCTTGCTGCCGGTTAACACATAAATTCCACTATCTTTAAGTAAAAGAGTGCGAAAGAAATAATCCAAAAAACACTGTTCCTCCTGAGGAATGCTCTTTAATGCCTGACGAACAGATGAAGGCGCCTTTAAAGAACATAGGCACGCTGCAATACCTAGTGCGCATAAAAATAACAGGATGGTTTTCAAGCTTCTTATTTTAAGAATGGCTAACATGGCATTTGCTCAGTCTGGCATTTCTGATCGGCAAAAAGAGCACATATAACTTGCTAAAGAATTACAAGTTCCGCAAACATTACATCTCCATTCATAAGCCCTGCATTGCGAACAACTCGCACTTAATACATAATATCCCAGTTGATCAGAATAGATTGCCGGAACTACAAGTAGTTTGTCAAAAAGCTGGATAAAGATCTTAGAGTCGTGAAAGGATATCCGCTCCAATGGTACATAAATTTTTTCAGAAAGGGAATTGTGAGAATTATTTTCCTGTTCTGCACAAGAAACGCAGTTTGCGTAGGCAAAATAATTACACGCTAGAATCGCTAAAAAAATCCAAATATAATGTTTCATACTCCCTATATCAATTTAAACATTTTAAAAATTACCTAAAAAGTTAATGAAACAGCTTACAAAACCAAATAAAATTAAGTCAAGAATGAGGAGCAGGAATCTCAAAACCCTTTGTGAATGAAAATTTTGGTCCTCAAAATTTTCTGTTGAGTGAACCTATCCCGATAATCTTCCGATCCAAAATCTAATGATCCCGAACATCAGAAATCCTTCCCAAAATTTAGTTTTTCGTTCCCATCTGACAACAAGTCTTCGGAACTTTCTTTGCATCCATGCAATCGCTCGTTCCACC